>DAOVWV010000050.1 GCA_030636485.1 Methyloprofundus sp. | reverse complement strand
CTTCACCTTGATAAGTAATGACTGTTTGCCCCACTAACTCTTCCGCGATACCCTTTAGCATCGCTTCAGTCAAGTCCATCAGCTCACCGTATTCCGCATAAGCCTGATAAAACTCTATCATGGTAAATTCAGGGTTATGACGTGACGACAAACCTTCATTACGAAAATTACGATTAATCTCGAATACCCGTTCAAACCCGCCCACAACCAGACGCTTTAAATACAATTCAGGCGCAATACGCAAATACAGCCCCATATCCAGTGCATTATGATGCGTCTCAAAAGGCTTTGCTGTTGCGCCTCCCGGAATCGCCTGCATCATAGGCGTTTCAACTTCAAGAAACTTTCGTACCGTTAAGAACTGACGAATATAGGCAACAATTTTTGAGCGCATCAAAAATGTTTCACGCGACGTATCGCTCATGATTAAATCCAGATAACGCTGTCTGTATTTAATTTCCTGATCAGCAATACCATGAAACTTCTCTGGCAAAGGGCGCAACGCCTTAGTCAATAAACGAATATCATCAACCCTGACACTCAATTCACCCACTTTGGTTTTAAACAAAACACCTTCAGCACCGATGATATCGCCAATATCCCATTTTTTAAACTGCTCATTATAAAAACCTTCTGCCAAAGTATCGCGTGTCACATAGAGCTGTATTTTTCCAGACATATCCTGAATATGAGCAAAACTTGCCTTACCCATAATACGGCGCGTCATCAAGCGCCCCGCTAATTTAACACGCACAGGTTCTGCTTCTAACTCTTCCTTGGTTTTTGCATCATACTCAGCGATTAATTCACCAGCAACAACATTACGGCGAAAATCTGTTGGGAAGGCAATCCCACCATTTTCGCGTAAAGCATTTAATTTCGTGCGGCGTTGTTTAATCTGTTCTTGTTCGTCGTGTTCTATTTCTGACATTTTTGTGTTTGTTAATTAATTTTATTTTTTAGAACGGATAACATCCATTTGAGGGATGGTATCCGTAAAATTATTTTTCTGAAAATTTATATTTTAAATTATGCCTACAAACCACTCTTCAAACTGGCCTCGATAAACTGATCCAGATCACCGTCTAATACTGCCTGAGTATTCCCTGTTTCAACATTCGTCCGCAAATCCTTAATCCTTGACTGATCTAGAACATAAGAGCGAATCTGACTCCCCCAACCTATATCAGACTTATTGTCTTCAACGGCTTGCTGTGATTCCATACGTTTACGTAACTCTAATTCATATAGCCTAGACTTCAACTGCTTCATCGCAGTATCTTTATTTTTGTGTTGCGAACGGTCATTCTGACATTGTGCAACAGTATTCGTTGGCATATGCGTAATACGTACCGCCGACTCGGTTTTATTAACATGCTGCCCCCCTGCACCACTAGCGCGATAAACATCAATGCGCAAATCAGCTGGGTTGATATCAATCTCAATATTATCATCGACCTCAGGTGAAACAAATACCGAAGCAAAAGAGGTATGCCGGCGATTCCCCGAATCGAAAGGCGATTTTCTAACCAAACGGTGCACCCCCGTTTCAGTACGCAACCAGCCAAAGGCATAGTCCCCTTCAAATTTAATGGTTGCACTTTTAATTCCAGCAACATCACCCTGAGATTCTTCGATTAATTCGGTTTTAAAGCCTTTTCGCTCACCCCAGCGTAAATACATACGCTCAATCATAGCCGCCCAATCCTGCGCCTCTGTACCACCTGAACCCGATTGGATATCTAAAAAGGCATGGTTTGCATCCATCTCCCCCGAAAACATTCTGCGAAACTCCAGAACCGCCACTTTTTCTTCAAAGCTGGCCAGGTCATTAATAACCGTTTCTATCGTCTCTTCATCGGACTCTTCAACAGCCATTTCCAGTAACTCGGCAGCATCCACCAAACCAGAATCCAGCTCAATAACTGTATTAACCACCGTCTCTAATAAGCCTCTTTCCTTACCTAAAGCTTGAGCCTGCTCAGGGTTACTCCAGATATCCGGACTTTCCAGCTCTCTCAAAACCTCAACCAAGCGCTCACTTTTTACATCGTAGTCAAAGATACCCCCGAAGCGCATCAGTACGTTTTGTTAGATCAACAATTTTATTAGTAATAGGATTTATTTCTTGCATTTATTGTCTAATTTCCTAAAATTAAGCTTATTAAAATTTTTTGTCATTATATACTAATAAGTCTTTCCCTATAGATTTACAAATAATTCCATTGTTGTTTTTCTTGCTTATGCTAGAATATCTCTCAATATGTAGCTTTACGAAAGCTACATGTTACATAACTAAAACAATACGAGGGTTACATGAAAATTTTAAAACCATTTTTACTATCTGTCTGTCTTGGCGCTTCTATGGGCTCTTTCTCTACTGCAGCTTTAGCTGAGTGTGAAGATGGCAGAACATGCTTTGAGCCAGATGTAGCTATTGATAACACTGTTGCAAAAGTCATGGAAGCTAGACATGCGATTGATAATGGTGCCGATACTCAAGGTATTCTTAACCTTATCAAAGAAGCGATTGCTTTAAATAAAGAAATTAATGCCAATGATATTGTGGATAGAAATCGTCAGAAAGCAGCTAAGTACTTAAAATTAGCGAGAAAAGAAGTTAGAAATGCAGCACTACAACCTGCTGACTCACATTTATTAGAAGCTGAAACACGCTTCAAAGCATTACACGGCATGCTATAAGCAGCAGTATCGAAACAACAGGGTAGAACACTACCCTGTTGATTTCTTTCTCAGCTAATCCCAGCGCGAATCACGCACCTTTACTCTTCCAGTTTCTAGCTTAACTTCCAGACTTGCTATATTTTCATAAGCAGGCGCACATTTCACCTCTCCTGTTCTAACACAAAACCTGGCGCCATGTCGGGGGCAAATAATTTCATCTCCTTCTAGCTTACCACTGGCAATCTCTGCGCCATCATGGGTACACATATCTTCTAGTGCGAAAAAGCCATCTTCCAGCCTAAACACAACAACATCCACACCATCCACATCAACTACAATATGCTCACCTACAGCTAACGTACTTTCTGCGCCTACATCGACCCACTCAGACATATTATCCTCCTATTAATTTTTCACATAGACATCATATCTAAGCAACTTACTTTTAAAACTTTGCTCAGGCTTACCACCCAGGGGTTCTGCATAATCAGGGCTTTTAACCACCACTTTTTTTGCTGTCGCCTGTAGTGCCGCCTCAAATAAAGCCTCTCTATCCATATCATCACCCAGTAAATCACGCAAAATCAACATCGACTTTTTAGGTAAGGCTGATTTTTTACGTTTAGGCGGGAACATGGGATCTATATAAATGCAGTCAGGAGCACTGACTAATTGCGCTAAAATATCAATGGCATTCCCTGGCAGTAACGCTGGAACAGGCAAAGTCAGGTTTTTTACCCAGCTCAACTGCTCTAACCGCAAAAATGCATCAGCCAGTAATTTCAGCATCACCGGTGAACGCTCAATGCAAGTCAGTTCATAGCCCATACGAAAAATATGCAAGCTATCCTGCGCCCAGCCTGTCGTTGCATCCACGACCGTTCTGGTTTTTCGACCAATGGCTTGTGCTAAAGCCCCTTCTTTCGGTGCTGGCCAGGAACGCTGCTCTCCATGCCTAGGCTCAATATCAACCATCAAGCCACCTTTTTTGAGTAGCTCTTTATCCAGTAACTTTAAGCAACCATCACGATAAGTTAGAAAAAAATCTTCGGGGGTGAATTTCTCAACCACTGGATATAGCGAGACTCCCAACTGATCAGCCATCGCTTGGGACCTCTCACTGTACGCGGGGTCATCACATAAAATAGCCAGCTTATTTGAATGCATGAATCAGATTTATTTTTATCATTTTATACGCCCGTAAAAGCATTACTTTCAGCATCAGGTTCTCTGGCCTTTAATGGTCCATATAATGTCCAGATATGCACTTTATTGATTTCTGTTTTCAGACTTTCCGCCTCGAAAATAATAGAAGAATCTGTAAAACCCAGGCCTTGAGGTGAAAGCTCTGATTCAAAGCGATCAACTAAAGCCAATAAATTGGGCACTAACTCATCTGCTAGTGAAAATTCCTTATAAGGTAGCATATTAAACGATGGGTCTTCAATATCACTACCTTTCTTTACAGTCATTGAAAATTTTTTGCTCAACTCACGCCTTTGAGTACCATTACTCACATGCGCTATATGATTAGCTAATTCAAATAAAACAGGAATAGATAAATATAATCGCGTTGTACCTTTGAGTGCAACATCAAAACGCTGTTTGATTTCTTGATAATTTTCTTCTTTACAGTGCCTGGGTACTTTAAATAACTCCACCCAATAACCGGTATCAACCACAATATAGGTCAGCATTTAAAACAACTCCAGCCACGACTCCGCTTTCTTTTGCTGTTCTTCTTCAAAATGAGGCATTAAATAGCTTTCTAATACATTTTTAGTCATTAAGTCACCTAACTGACCTTGCTGTAATAATACATCTGAAAAAGGTACTTTAGATAAAGGGGTTATTTGATCGGCTTGTTGTTCAGCATTATAATGACAAACCTCAACGCAATCTAACTGCTCTTTCGTTAGGTTATTTAATGTGGCGGGATTATGTGTTGTCACTAACACATTTAAATGACGACGATGACTACACTCCCAGACCGTATCAATTAATAATTTTGCGCGTGAGGGGTGGATACCATTATCTAATTCCTCAATAATGATTCGCGAACCTTCGGGGGCAACTTCCAAAGCCACCAATATCGCTAAAGCGCGTAAAGTACCATCGGATAATAAACTCGCATCTATAAAAGTACCATCCTCTCGCTTTAGAGCAAAAAGGACATGATGTGTCGGTGTGGTGAAAAACTCAAAATCTACATAAGGCTCTTCAGGTAACTGCTTTAATATCGCTAAAATACGCGGTAATAAACGCTCTGATGCTTCCTGCTTATTATCATTTTGCTTGATTCCATACAAGACAGCGGATAAATTAGAGCCTTGTTTATTTAATACAAGTGCTGAAATGCTCTCATACTGGCGCATTAATCGAGGGTGGAAATCAAAAACATAGGCTAATTTTAAATATGCCTTCACCGCCGATGCAGTTTTCATAGCAGCATCAAGCACCTCTTTTTTTACTTTTTTCTCATAAAGAGGCGAGATAATGGCATCATAGCGTGATAAAACCGAGCAATTAGCAGGTAGCTGTATAATTGGTTTATTTCTACCACGCGAAAAATTATCATAGCTCACATCTAAAATATCATTCGAGCCTTTTTGAAGCTCTGCGTGAAAATATCGTTTTTCACCACAATTGAGTTCCTCAATTAAAATTTTAGGAGGAATATAATCAATATCAATATAATAATTAATACCCGAGTTTTTTTCGAGATCTACTCCTGAAAAACCAAGTCTAAAAGGAAAGTAAAGCTTCTCACCCTCTTTTCTCATACAACCCGACAAACCACCACGAATTTCAAACGAACTTCCATTTCCTCGCCCTACTTCCGTAATCTCATGCAAGGGTCTTCCATTCGCTAACTCCGCCAATAACTCTACAGCCTCAATCAAATTAGATTTACCTGCACCATTACGCCCCACCAACAATGTCATGGGGCGAAATAAATCAATTTCAGCGTACTTAAACCCTTTAAAATCTCGTAAATGATGCATAGTATCGCTTCAAACTGTTATTCAGTAGAAATAGATTCCTGCTCGTTCTTTAAAGCAGCATCCAAAGTATGCCATGCCAAAGTCGCACACTTCACACGCGCTGGATATTCACGCACACCCGCCAAAACAGCCAGCTTACCAATCGCTTCCAGATTAACCTCTTCTTCTTTACCGGTGGTCATATCATGAAACTGCTTAAATAACGCTTCTGCTTCCGCTTCCGTTTTACCTTTTACAACCTCTGTCATCAAGGAGACAGATGCCGTCGAAATAGCACAGCCCGAACCTTGAAAACTTGCATCGGTAATTTTATCGCCATCCATCTTTAAAAATAAAGTCAAACGGTCACCACATAAAGGGTTAAACCCCTCTACTTTGCGGTCAGCACCCTCCATTACATAAAAATTACGTGGATTTCTATTATGGTCAAAAATAACCTCCTGATAGAGGTCGCGTAAATCATCAAACATTGTATTCTCTATTTATTTTTAGCCAAACATCTCAATCAAAGACTCAATGCCATCAATCAAAACATCAATCTCTTCTTTGGTATTATACATTGCAAACGAAGCCCGCGCCGTTGCTGGCACTTCAAAAAAGTCCATCACTGGCATGGCACAATGATGCCCTGCCCGCACAGCAATACCTAAACTATCCAGCATCGTTCCAATATCATGCGGATGAATTTTATCCAGTACAAAAGACAAAATTGCTCCCTTCTCTTTTGCTTCGCCAATCAAGCGCAGACCTTTAACCTGCTTTGCTTTTGCTGTTGCATAGTCTAACAACTCAGCTTCATAAGCTGCGACATTATCCATACCTATCTCAACAAGATAATCTATCGCTGCACCTAAGCCTACAACATCAGCAATATTGGGTGTACCGGCCTCAAACTTATACGGCAAGGTATTATATTCTGTTTCTTCAAAAGTCACTTTGCGTATCATATCCCCGCCGCCCTGATACGGAGGCATGGCTTCTAGCAAGGCTTGTTTGCCGTACAACACACCGATACCCGAAGGCGCATACAGCTTATGCCCTGAAAACACATAAAAATCACAATCTAACGCCTGCACATCAACTGCCATATGCGGAATAGCCTGCGCCCCATCCAATAACACCGGGATATTCCTGGCTTTTGCTGCAGCAATAATTTTTTCCACCGGGTTAATCGTGCCTAGTGCATTCGACATATGCACCACAGAAACCAGCTTGGTTTTATCGCTGATTAACTTTTCAAACTCAGGATAAATTAATTCACCTTGCAGGTTAATCGGCGCAACTTTTAAAACAGCCCCTGTTTCTGCACATAACATCTGCCAAGGTACTATATTGGAATGATGCTCCATCGCAGTAATCAGGATCTCATCACCCGCCTTAATATTAGCCTTACCAAAAGTCTGAGCTATCAGATTAATCGCTTCGGTTGCACCTCTGACAAAAATAATTTCCTTGGTGGACTGCGCATTAATAAAGTCTTTCACTTTTTCCCGCGCGCCTTCGTAGCGATCAGTTGCCCTGACGCTTAAAGTATGTACACCACGATGTACATTGGCATATTCATGACTATAGCAATGCACGATACTATCAATCACCTGTTGTGGCTTTTGACAGCTGGCCGCGTTATCAAGATAGACTAAGGGCTTATTACGGATTTTCTCTTGTAGAATAGGAAAATCAGCACGAATTTTTTCAATGGGGAATGTTGTCATATTTGTTTCTAGTATTTTCGTACATAAAATGTACCCTACATTTAAAGCCAATCTTGCTGGATACCTGCTTGTGGAAAACACAGTAAGAGCTGCTCCAGAACTTGATCATGCAAACTTTTTAACTTAATTTTTTCAACCATTTCATTGGCAAAAGCAAAGGTCAGCATATTTCTGGCTGTCTCTTCATCGACACAACGCGACTGTAAATAAAAAATGGATTTTTCATCTAATTGGCCTACCGTTATACCATGCGCACATTTTACATCATCCGCATAAATCTCTAATTGCGGTTTGGTATCTGCTTCAGCATCATCAGAGAGCAATAAATTATGGTTATGCATATCTGAATCGGTTTTTTGCGCCTGCTCGGCAACCAATACACGCCCTTGAAAAACACTACGCGCACGCTGATTTAAAACCGCTTTATACAGCTCCCGACTTACGGCATGAGGTTGCAGATGGTTGATACGGGTATGATTATCAATATGCTGACGTTTTTCTCCCAAAGCCAAACCATTCAAGTCGCATTCTGCCGCTTGCTGTAAATCAGTGTGTATATCACTACGCGCCAACAACCCACCAAAAGCAAAATTGTGGTGGGTAAAACGACTATCTCGCGCCTGTTTAACGTAGGTTCCACCGAAGTGATAAGCCTTATTTCCTTCCAGCTGCAACTTGTATAAGCTTAAATCTGCATTCTGCCCGACAAAAACCTCCATAACCGCCGCTGAACAATAAGCCTCATCACAACCGACAAAGCTTTCAACTACTTTTGCCTCAGCAGACTCTTCTAGCGCAATAATATGCCGGGTATTTGCCATGAAAGCCGCCTGTGTCACCACATGTAATATATGAACAG
>DAOVWV010000013.1 GCA_030636485.1 Methyloprofundus sp. | reverse complement strand
GTGTAGTCGAGCTCACTGGAACAACCTGCATCTTTATGCAGTATGTCGTCGATATTTTTGAAGGTTTGTTCAAACATTGGGGGGGGGGCTGATGATTAATTGGGGCTGGAATCTGCTGCTAGGGGAGGAGTGGTAGGTTTGCAGAAAAATACAATACGGATACCATCCCTCAAAGGGATGTTATCCGTTATACAAAAAAAATTTATTAAAGAGAGTAGCTGTATCTCCTTAACGTTATTTAACCCGCATTCCCGCAACTGCACCATCATCCGGGTGTAATACCCATAAATCTTCACCACCAGGGCCTGCGGCTAATACCATGCCTTCTGACATGCCAAACTTCATTTTACGTGGTTTTAAATTCGCCACGACAACGGTGAGTTTACCTTCCAAATCTTCAGGGTTATAGGCTGACTTGATTCCGGCAAAGACATTGCGTGTTTCATCACCTATATCAACGGTGAGTTGCAATAATTTATTCGCCCCTTTAACATGCTCTGCCTTAACGATTTTAGCGATACGCAGGTCAATTTTTGCAAAGTCATCAAACTCGATTTCATCGGCAATCGGGTCAAACTTTTTCGCCACTGGCTCGGCGATTTTCAGTAGGTTTTCTTTAGAGTCCTCTAGGATAGCGGCGATACCCGCTTCATCGACGCGTGTCATCAGTGCTTTAAAGGTCTTGATGTCGTGGCTAAGCAAAGGTTCTACATCAGTCGGCCAGGCTTGCTCGGGGATATTTAAAAAGTTTTCACTGTTGCTTGCCAGTGCAGGCAATACCGGTTTTAAATAAGTGACTAATAAGCGGAATAGGTTAATACCCATAGAGCAAATATCGTGTAATTCCTGATCCTTGCCTTCTTCTTTGGCAATCAGCCAGGGTTTTTTCTCATCGATATACTGGTTGGCTTTATCTGCAAGTGCCATGATTTCACGCATGGCTTTTCCGTATTCACGCGATTCATATAAAGCGGCTATCTCTTCATTGGCGCTAATAAATTGCTGGAATAATTCAGGCTCGGAACAATGAGTAGATAATTGGCCAGCAAAACGTTTTTTGATAAAACCACTGCAACGGCTGGCAATATTAACCACTTTACCGACTAAATCGGAATTGACACGCTGGGTAAAATCTTCAAAGCTTAAATCAATATCATCTATACCCGCACTGAGTTTTGCAGCAAAATAGTAGCGTAAATATTCAGGATTCAAATGCTCTAAATAAGTACGCGCTTTAATAAAAGTGCCACGCGATTTAGACATTTTTTCGCCATTAACGGTTAAAAATCCGTGGGCAAACACCGCGCTAGGGGTTCTAAAGTTGGCACCTGCAAGCATAGCTGGCCAGAACAAGGCGTGGAAATAGATAATATCCTTGCCGATAAAGTGGTACAGTTCTGTTTTGCTGTCTTTTGCCCAGAACTCATCAAAATCTAGATTTTCCTTAGTACAGAAATTTTTAAAACTGGCCATATAGCCAACCGGGGCATCTAACCAGACATAAAAATATTTACCGGGGGCATCGGGGATTTCAAAACCAAAATAAGGCGCATCACGTGAAATATCCCATTCTTGTAAGCCACCTTCTAGCCATTCTGCGAGTTTATTGCTGACTTCGGGCTGTAAATGACCGTCTGCCGTCGTCCATGTTTTCAGCATGTCATTAAAATCGGCCAGCTTGAAAAAGTAATGCACGGAATCTTTTTCTATTGGTTTTTCACCTGATACGGCAGACACTGCATTTTTTAATTCGATCGGTGAATAGGTGGCACCACAGGCTTCACAGTTATCCCCATATTGATCTTTAGCATCACATTTTGGGCAATCGCCTTTGATAAAACGGTCAGGCAAAAACATTTCTTTAACCGGATCATAAGCCTGGGTAATGCTACGTGAAGTGATATGTCCATCATCCCGTAGGCGTTCGTAGATTAAGCTGGAAAAATATTTGTTTTCGTCTGAATGCGTGCTGTGGTAATTGTCAAACTCTATACCAAAATCAGTAAAATCAGCCAAATGCTCTTTACCCACCTGAGCAATAAGTTCTTCGGGGCTAATGCCTTCCCGGTCAGCTTTTAGCATAATCGGCGTGCCGTGGGTATCATCGGCACAAATATAATAGCATTGGTTGCCGCGTTGCTTCTGGAAGCGAGACCAGATGTCAGTTTGTATATATTCAACCAGATGGCCTAAATGGATAGGGCCATTGGCATAGGGGAGGGCGCTAGTAATAAGGATTTTTCTATCTGACATAAAGGTGAGGGATTAAGGCTAAAATAATCGGTTATTATGGCATAAAATAACTGATTAATTTGACAGAATACGGCTGATTTGCCAGGAAAACTAGAATACTCAATAATAACCAAGTAAAATACTTGGTTATTAGTTTGCTTTATATTTAATGATTACGGAATTATGTGTATGTCTACCATAGAAAAAACAGAGATAGAAAACCAGTTAAAAAATATCATAGACCCTAATGTAGAAACTGATTTAGTCAGTGCGCGTTCAGTAAAATCAATTACTGTTGAAGCTGGGCGTGTTGTCGTAAATATAGAACTAGGTTACCCTGCTAAAAGTTTTATTGAGGGCTTTAAACAGCAAATTACCGCTAAGCTGGCTGAACTGGAGGGTGTTAGTTCTGTTGAAGTCAATATTAGCGTTAATATCAGCTCGCATGGAGTACAAAATTCATTAAAGCCAGTCGAAAATATTAAAAATATTATTGCAGTTGCATCGGGTAAAGGCGGAGTGGGTAAGTCAACCACGTCGGTTAATCTGGCTTTGGCACTGGCGGCAGAAGGTGCGACAGTCGGTATTCTGGATGCAGATATTTATGGTCCCAGTATTCCGACTATGCTAGGTTTATCGGGCTACCCTGAGAGTCAGGATAATAAAACTATGATGCCGAAGGTATCCTATGGTATACAGACTATTTCGATTGGCTATTTGATTGAACCAGACCAGCCGATGATCTGGCGTGGCCCTATGGTCACCAATGCTCTACAGCAACTTTTAAACGATACCAACTGGGTTGGTCTGGATTATTTAATCGTTGATCTACCACCGGGTACGGGAGATATCCAACTGACATTATCACAGCAAATCCCCGTCAGTGGCGCGGTTATTGTGACTACACCACAGGATATAGCGCTGATAGATGCACAGCGTGGACTGGGGATGTTTGAAAAGGTCAATGTGCCTGTTCTGGGTATCGTGGAAAATATGAGCATGCATATCTGTAGCGAATGTGGTCATGAAGAGGCTATTTTTGGCTCAGGCGGTGGTGTGGCGATGGCGGAGAAAAATGACATAGAATTGCTAGGCTCTTTACCATTGGATATACATATACGCCAAAATGCAGACAGTGGCAGACCTACCGTTGTTGCAGACCCTGATGGCAGAGCGTCTGAGATTTATAAAGAGATTGCCCGGAAAATGTCAGCTAAACTGGCATTGAAGAGCAAGGATTATAGTAATAAATTTCCTAATATTGTGGTGCAGAATACTTAAGTATTGATATGTGTATGGGCGGTCTGCCGGTGCTCCAGGTAATGGTGCATAAAGTCCCCTTTGCTTAATTGAACTCAGTTATTGCAATAAGTTATAATGATTGCACTGCAATCATTATAACTTGGGGTTCTATCATGGCAAGCTTAACGATTCGTCAACTTGATGATGATATTAAAGTCAATCTACGTATACGCGCGGCACAAAATGGTCGTTCTATGGAGGCCGAGGCGCGTGCTATTTTAGCGGCTGTATTTAGCGATAAAACGGATTCTAACGAAGGGATGGCTGCTAAAATTCAACGGATCACTAGGCAGCAAACCAGTATTGATTTGCAACAAGTTGATCGAAGCCCAAAGCCTAGTCATCGAAAATTAGATTTTTCCGACAAGGATTATGGATGATTTTGTTAGATACCAATGTACTTTCAGAGTTAATGCGATTATCACCAAATAAAAAAGTAGTAGAGAATGTAAATAAATTTCCTGCTAGTCTGACTTTTATTTCTGCAGTGACCCATGCAGAAATTTTACAGGGAATTGCTTTGCTGGATGAGGGAAAGCGCAAACAAAAGCTAAGTAAAGTTGCGGATCAAATTCTTCAACTATTTGATCATAATACGCTCGCATTCGATAAACACTCCTCGCGATTTTATGCTGATATTATTCAGCAACGCACGCAGTTAGGCCGCCCCATAGATTACCCAGACGCACAAATTGCAGCTATTGCATTACAGCATGATTTGCAACTGTTTACCCGTAATGTACGAGACTTTGAGAAAATAGGCAACTTACGTTTGCTGAACCCTTGGGCGTAAGTAATAGAGGGAACTTTCTGATCATGCCTAGTATCAGTTGCATAAGTTATTTTTCTCTTATTTCCTCGTTTAGGATAAAATTACAGTAATTTTATAGAATGGCACAATAACAGTAGATATGAGCATTAAATCAGATAAATGGATACGCCGTATGGCGCAAGAGCAAGACATGATCTCTCCTTTTGAGGCGGGGCAGGTTAGGCACTCGGAGCAGGGCAAGGTGATTTCTTATGGAACATCGAGTTATGGCTATGACGTGCGCTGTTCAGATGAATTTAAAATTTTTACCAATATCAATTCGGCGATTGTAGACCCCAAGAACTTTAGTGAAGGCAGTTTTGTTGATGTTCAGTCTGATGTCTGTATTATTCCGCCTAATTCCTTTGCTTTGGCAAGAACAGTCGAGTACTTTCGTATTCCGCGGGATGTTTTGACCATTTGCCTAGGTAAGTCGACCTATGCGCGATGTGGAATCATAGTCAATGTTACGCCGTTAGAGCCTGAGTGGGAGGGGCATGTAACACTGGAGTTTTCCAATACCACGCCTTTGCCTGCAAAAATATATGCCAATGAAGGTGTGGCGCAGATGCTATTTTTTGGCGGTGATGAGGTTTGTGAGACTTCTTATAAAGATCGAGGGGGCAAGTATCAGGGGCAGGAAGGAGTGACGTTACCGAAAGCCTGACCTGTTTATAGCGTTTTGGTTGGGTTTGAAATGTCGGGTTACGCTATCGCGCTGCGCTAGATAAGCTAACCCGACCTACAGACTGCGCTATTGTATACCTGTAGGAGTAGGGTGGATGACCGGTGGCATTTGAATGAAAAAACCATTTTCCTCGATGCCTTTGATGATATCGACCGCTTTCTCCCGGGCAAGTTTGCGTTCAGGTGTAATCTCTACTTGCATGACGTACTCAGGCTGTCCGATACTTTTAAGAATGGCTTCGGGGATGCTGGAAAAGTCATCCTGTTTGTCTAAATATAAATACAACTCGTTTTTTTTATTACTTTTGTAAATAAAGCACTGCACGATAGGGCCTTTAAAGGAAATGAATAAAACGATATTATCGCATTAATAGCATTATGAATGAACCCTCAAACGATCCGGATAAATTTTTTAAAACAGCCTGCTATTTTGAAAGTAGTTTAATCTTAGTTGCTATTATACTGGGCTGGATAGCTGATATTAACCCTTTTGAATTTATTATCTTTAATGAGCAGGCGGTAATCAATGGGATTATGGGAACTTTACCGCTGTGTATCATTTTTCTGGCATTAAACCAGATAAACACAGGATCCTTACAAAAAATAAGGTTGGTTTTGCAAGAAACGCTAGGGCCAAGCTTAGTGAAGCATCACTGGGCGGATTTATTTGTCCTTGCAGCCATTGCGGGGATTTCTGAAGAGGTTTTATTTCGTGGTGTTATCCAGCCGTGGTTAGAAAATTCATGGGGGGTGATGGCTGGGCTATTGATTAGTAGTCTGATTTTTGGCTTGATTCATGCGGTCACTTTTTTGTATTTTATTATGGCAACAGCTGTCAGTATTTATTTGGGGTTATATCTGGACTATGATAATACGCGTAACCTGCTTACCCCGGTTATTATTCATGGATTATATGATTTTTTCGCATTTTTTGTTATTGTCCGTGCGTACCGGTTAGAACAGAAAAAGACTTAATCATGCTGTTGTGAGGCAGGCCAGTATAAAGGCTGGGGCTCATTGATATGTAAGAAAAGCTGTTGAGTCTTTGGTGATTGTCAGAGGGGAGGGTACCAGCGCAGTGTAGTAATAGCACGCGCTTCTAATTGGGTAAGGGCAGTTTTTACCTACCCCTCACCCAGTGTGGTGCGGCATCTAGCGGTTCACCAACTCACTGCAATATCGCTTCCAGTGAATAGCCATCAACCTCTATAATTTCTTTAAGTCGTTTTAAGCCATCCATCTGTATTTGACGCACTCGCTCACGAGTGACTCCTAGCTCACTGGCGACAACCTCTAAAGTTGCATTATCATAACCACATAAACCATAACGGCGGCAAATGACCTCTGCCTGCTTTTGGGATAGTTTCATTAGCCATGTTTTGATATTGTTTTTGATTCCTTCGTCGTGGAGTTGGTCAAGCAAAGAACTCGATTCATTATCGGAAATAGAATCAACCAATGTTTTATCTGAATCAAAAGGACTAGGTGCATCGACTGATGTGACGCGCTCATTTAATTTGAGCATTTTCTCCACTACCCCGATGGGCTTTTCTAGGTAGTTTGCTATATCTTCCGCGCGTGGTTCGGCTTCTAGTGTTTGAGCTAAATGACGCTGAGCCTTTAAATACACATTCATTTCTTTTACGACATGAATGGGAAGGCGTATTGTGCGGGTCTGGTTCATGATTGCGCGTTCTATCGTCTGTCGAATCCACCAGGTAGCGTAAGTCGAAAAACGAAAGCCTAAATCAGGGTCAAATTTCTCTACCGCTCTGATCAACCCTAGGTTTCCCTCTTCAATTAAGTCTAGTAAAGGCATTCCTCTGTTAAGGTAGCGGCGCGCAATTTTAACGACTAAACGCAAATTGCTTTCAATCATAGTCTGGCGCGCGCTTTGATCTCCCTGCAAAGCCTTTCTGCCATAGTACTTTTCCTCTTCGGCGCTTAATAATACCGAGCGACTTAATTCGTTAAGATATACCTTGGTTGCATCAAAAGAATGATCTTTTGTTCCGGCCACAGCCGTTAAAACAGGTGCTCCACCTAGCTCATCATTAATGGCCGTATTGCTCTCTGCATCCTCTAGGTCAATATTTGCAGAACGGAATGCATTATTTTCTACTGTACTCATTAATTCGGTCTCCATTTTTTAACTCCTACTTTTCTTAGATTATTTTGACAAATAATTCAGTGGGTTAACGGGCTTTCCGTTCTTTCTGATTTCGAAGTGCAAAGAGGGCTTGGCATTCACGCCCACTCCCATTTCAGCAATAGACTGACCTTTTTTTACTTTTTGCCCTTCTTTAACCAGCAACCGCCGGTTATGTGCATAAGCACTTAAATACAAATAGTTATGTTTGATAATTAATAGCTTGCCATACCCGGCCAAACCACTCCCACTATAGACAACAATGCCAGATCTAGCGGCTTTTATTTTTTGACCCACACTGCCAGCAATATCAATTCCTTTATTACCGGTAGCATAAAAACCCCTTAAAATTTGTCCTTTTACGGGCCAGTTCCAGTGTAACCTTAACACTTTTTTGTTAATAGTTGAAATCTTTGAACTATTTTTTTTATGTTTTTTCTTTTTAGGTGCTTTCCTTGATTTTTTTCCAGAAAATAATTTTAATTTTTGTCCTGGAAAAATTGTGTAGGGAGGTGCTATGTTATTCCACTTGGCAAGTTGCTTATATCCATGCCCAGACCTAAAACCCACGGATGAAAGGTTATCACCTTTTTTCACTGTGTAATATGAACTACTCGACAAATTCCGTTTTTTTATTGTAGTTGATGTTTTAGATGGCGAGTTCGCACATCCGGCAGTGATCATTAAGGCAATTAAAATAAAGGCAAGCCTGCTAACTGAGCGGCGCATAATAACAGGCTTTAACTTGCACAATGAAATAATTATTATTTCCTGGCTGTAAAGAAATATCCTCACGGAATCACTTATGAATGCTTCAGTAACATTTCTTTTGCCCGGTTGATTTGTGCAGCGAGATAGCTGGAACCACCACGATCAGGATGGTTTTTTAAAATCAATTTTCGGTGGGCATCAATAATTTCCTGGCGTGTGGCTGCTGTAGAGACACCCAGTACTTTACAAGCCTCATCAACTGTCATTATGGCTGAAGCTTTTTGAAACCCCTGATTTTCTTTGCTGAAATTTCCCTGTGAACGAAATGTAGACCACAAGCGTTGCAACTGAGGTGCGTAGCGCAAAGCAACGGGTAGCAGTCGTGAAACAGACGCAATCATAACACCCAAAGCAGCAATAACCCAGTTTAAACGTCCAGTCGCCGCTAAAAATACAATCACAGGCACTAAAGTATATAAAGCACTTTTCCTTATATAGGGTTTACGCTCATCCGCTGTTTTTTTCAATAAACCTTTAGTCCAGAAAAAGGCAGCAATGATAATGACTAATAAATAAATTCTAATCAATTTTTATCCTTGTTATCGAAGACTGTTATATTCCCGATTAAAATAGCACTCAAAAAAGGGATTAAGAATACTACATATGCGTTAGAAATGAGAATAAATCTGGCAAAAAATATATATACTGCGCGTGACTGCGACTACGGGGTTCGGTCGGTAGTTAAATTGACGAAACAGTCATTTAGCCTGTCATAGACTCTCAGGCATTAAATTTCCACTTTGAACCATAGGATGTGCTGAGGCACGAAGCGCATTGCGCTAAAAGGATCGGTGTCACTAAGCCGGTAGGCGTAACGATGTATAATATGGCAAGAGGTATGGCTATTCAGTCAATGCTTGAAGTAACAGAGTGAATAATCAACTTTGGTGAATTGATGAGAGAAAAGGAGAGTGATATATAATAGGCAATTGATTTTTTTCTCTAGGGCTCATGCCTTTCTGGGAGAGATTTATGGTGCAGTCGTTTTATGCGGTGTAAAAAGACATCCAAGCCTAACGGCTATGGAGGTCTTTATTTGTTTTCTTCGCCCGTGTAATAACAGGCTTTACTCTCATGCGCTAGTTCCAGTTTCGCCTTGTTGATGGTGAGCACCGATGTTGCTGGCCACGGTCGCCGTTGCAAATAGCGCCGATGATATAATGAATTCACCAGAAAAAAAGCCAAATAAGCCGCTCATAAAGACGATTGCAGTCAAAATATCTTTGTAAAAATTGTTCATAAGTAAGTTCTCGTATAATAAATAAAATAGGTTAATTGAAACCATGCAGCTATTATATAAGACAATATTTATTTCACAATAGACATGTATGACAATAAATTGTTTACTAATTGGATACAATTAGGTCGTGCACATATCATTTAGGGGCGAGAGTTTAATAAGACCCGAAAGTATGATGTCATAATTGGCTTCACAGTCGCGTAGGTAGGAACAAGTCAGGCTCGGGTATTCGCTCCTATAGAGAGTAAATAAGCAAAGATGTGGAGAGGAAGGGGCAGGTGAGCCTTAATGTGGGACAGCCCCCCCCGCGCTTAGTGTTTGTTTCTATCCTGATTTTTATGCTCATAACGCGGTGTGCATGAAGAATAATCAAACGGTTCTGTTTTCAGCAGCTCTGTTTTTATTAGAATAATTATGCTTAGCTACTTGGTAAAACTTTTACACAGTGCTATGTATCTTGCGTTATGATGGGCAGTATATATCTTTTGCTTGCGCAAAACCTTGGAAAAAGAATGTTAAATTTATGAGCGAAAACTCAGAAAAAAAATTGGACTTTAGTGCCATAACCGATCCTTATGCACAGCGTGAGGCTGAGAAATATGAACAGCCAATACCCAGCCGCGAGTTGATTTTGCAGCTGATAGAGGAAGGCGGGCGACCCATAGGGAGGCGGCAAATTGCGCAGGCTTTTGCGCTAGAGTCAGATGATCAGTTAGAAGCCTTGCGTAGGCGACTCAGGGCAATGGAGCGGGATGGCCAGTTATTATTTAATCGCCGGCAGCAATACTGCCTGGTTGACAGCCATGACTTGATTGCAGGAAGAATCTTAAGCTATGCCGATGGGTTTGGGTTCCTGAAGCCAGATGATGCTGGGGATGATTTATTTATATCGCCGCGGGAAATGAATCGCGTACTACATAATGACCGAGCTTTGGTGCGTGTTTCCGGAGTGGATAGAAAAGGGCGGCGTGAAGGCAAGATTGTTGAAGTGTTGGAGCGCAATACCCAGCAAGTTGTCGGACGGTTTGTAAAGGAACACGGGGTGCAGTTTGTTCAGCCTGATAATAAAAAAATCACCCAAAATATTTTAATTCCCAAAGGGCAAGGGCAAGGGGCTAAAAAAGGCGAAATGGTGGTTGCGACCATTACAGAGCAGCCGACCTTAAGAAGCCAGCCTATAGGCAAGGTTACAGAAGTATTGGGGGCGCATATGGCTCCCGGTATGGAAATTGATGTTGCGATACGAACTTATGATTTACCCAACATTTGGCCTGATGAGGTGGTTGAGCAAATTAAGCCCTTCAAAAAGGTGGTGGCAGAAAATGCTAAGCAAGGCCGGGTTGATTTGCGGGATGTGCCATTAGTGACGATTGATGGTGAAGATGCGCGTGATTTTGATGATGCAGTATTTTGCAGTAAAACACCTAAGGGCTGGAAGCTATTAGTCGCGATTGCTGATGTGTCACATTATGTGCAAGCTGGCAGCGCTTTGGATCTTGAAGCAAGAAACCGCAGTACTTCGGTTTATTTTCCTGAGCAAGTTATCCCGATGTTACCTGAGGTTCTATCTAATGGTTTATGTTCGATAAATCCTGATGAAGACCGCTTGACCATGGTGTGTGAAATGCTCATCAATGAGCAGGGGCAAGTGATTCGTTCACGCTTTTTTGATGCGGTGATGCGTTCTCATGCGCGGCTTACTTATAATAAAGTTTCCGCTATGCTGGAGGACAAGCATCCAAAGTTAAGGAAGAAATATAAAGCAGTGTTGCCGCATTTAGAACAAATGTATGCTTTATATAAAGCGATGCGTGGCCAGCGTGAGATACGTGGCGCGATGGACTTCGATACTCAGGAGACACAAATTGTATTTGCAGAAGATCGAAAAATAGACAAAATCATTCCTGTGCAGCGTAATGATGCGCATAAGCTGATTGAAGAGTTTATGATTGCTGCAAATAGCGCGGCAGCACGATATTTGAATCGTAAGAAAATGCCACGCTTGTTACGTATACATGAAGGGCCGTCTGATGAAAAAATCAAGACATTAAAGACCTTTTTGGGTGAGTTAGGGTTGTTTATCGGTGGAGATGATAAGCCTAGCCCCGTGGATTATATGCATTTGACCAGTAGTATTAAGGGTAGGCCGGATGCGCATTTAATTCAGACGGTATTGTTGCGTTCTATGTCGCAGGCTGTGTATAGCCCTGAGACTAAGGGGCACTTTGGCTTGGCACTGGATGCTTATACGCATTTTACTTCGCCAATTCGACGTTACCCTGATTTAATGGTGCACCGGGCTATACGCCATTGTTTGCAAGGTAAGTCAGCGGAAAATTTTTATTGTGGTTTTCCTGAGATAGCAACGTTAGGCGAGCACTGTTCATCTAATGAGCGGCGAGCGGATGAGGCAACCCGTGATGTGGTGAGCTGGTTAAAATGTGAATATATGCAGGATAAAATAGGCGAGTCATTTACTGGTATTATTTCTGCGGTCACAGGTTTTGGCTTTTTTGTCGAGTTGGCTGATTTATATGTTGAAGGTTTGGTGCATGTTACTTCTTTGGGGCAGGATTTCTTTAAGTTTGACCCAATGAGTCATCAGCTGAAAGGCGAGCGTACAGGTGTGCGCTATCGCTTGGGTGATGAAGTCAATATTGTTGTTATGGGCGTTAATCTGGATGATAAAAAAATTGACTTTGAATTATTGACATCGCAGCGAGGTAAGGTGAAGCATCCTTCTGAGCAAAAGAAAGTTAAAAAAACTGATAAGAAAAAAAACAAGCATAAGAAAATGAAAAATAAGGGTAAGCCGCCTAAAAAGGGGCACAAATGAATTTAGCTAAAATATTTGGTGTACATGCGGCACAGTCAGCGCTGGATTATTCGCCTAAAAAGATCAGGCAGGCCTGGGTCGATCAAAAACGCCAGGATGAGCGTTTGGTCTCTTTACTTAAAGGCTTGCAAAAATACAATATTAGGCCTGAAAAGGCGGATCGTAAAAAGCTGGATAATTTATCGAAAGGTGGCAATCATCAAGGGATTGTTTTAGAAGTTGAAATGCCAGCCATGCGCTCTGAAAGTGATTTAAAAGCGGTGGTTGAAAGTAGTGGTCAGGTGCCATTTTGGTTGGTGCTGGATCATGTGCAAGACCCACAAAATTTGGGAGCCTGTTTAAGAACTGCAGATGCGGCGGGGGTGCAGGGCGTGATTGTTACAAAAGATCAGGCGGTGGGGATTACCCCGACTGTTTGCAAGGTGGCAAGTGGTGCTGCAGAAACAGTGCCGGTGTATCAGGTGACTAATTTAAGTCGTACTTTAGGCTGGTTAAAAGAGCAAGGTATTTGGATTGCTGGAGCGGCTGGGGAGGCAGAGAAAAATATTTATGCAATGGATGTTAATATGCCGCTGGCTTTAGTGATGGGGGCAGAAGAAAAAGGGATGCGTCGTTTAACGCGTGAGCAGTGTGATTTTTTAGTAAAAATCCCTATGCAAGGTAGTGTGGACAGTTTGAATGTTTCAGTGGCTGCCGGGGTGTTGATTTATGAAATATTTAGGCAACGGATGGAGGGTTAGGTTATGGGGGTTCTAGATCAGTTGAGGCGGGAAGTCGATCAAAAAAAGTCTTCAGAGCAGCAAGGGATAGACAGTAAACTGCAAAGGGAACACGCGTATAAGCAGCAGATATTGCCTAAAATGCAGGAATTATTTAAATATTTGCAAGAGTTGGTGGAGCACCTTAATTACCTTGAAGTCCCTGTTCGGGTGGAAAATTATTGCTCTCGTTACCCAAAATTAGGTGTCTTGTCACAGAAAGATTACAAAATTAGCACGGATGGTTTTGGTGGTTTTTCAGATCTAAATAAGTTGATGCAAATCAATATTACCTTTTATTGTGTAGGAGCGGGAGAATTTCAATATGTTGTGCAGGGTAAAGCGGCGATAGAAAAAGAAATAGCTGCCTTGTATAGTCGGCACCTTTCTGCCAAAAATCAGAGAGTTTCTGGTATCAATAATGAAGAGGTGGCAAAATTTCTTGTAAAGCGGCTAATTCCAGTTCGTTTGCGCTTTGAGGTGGATTATGAAATCTCCCTTATTAAAGTGATTATTAATAATTACACTGACTTTTGTACTTATACAGAATCATGGCAATCAGGAGAAATTAATGAAGATTTTTTAGACCATGTAGCGCGTTATTTGTTACGTAAAGACTCTGAGTTTATTAAGCCGAAAATTAGTGATGAGCAGCGAGATATTTTGCGTAAAAAATTAGCTGTGATAAAGAAAGCTGAAGGGAAATCAGTATATAGCGAGGATTCTTCGTTGTAGGCTCCCTTATAGATTTTCGGCAGTGATGATTTTTTCATGTTGCTTGGGAGTTGCGTGTGTCAAAAATTGATGTGTAATTTTATTTTTAATTTATTATGTTTAAACAGTCTTTATTTATTTTTATATTGAGTTGCAGTTCTGGGGTTTTTGCAGAACAG
>DAOVWV010000200.1 GCA_030636485.1 Methyloprofundus sp. | reverse complement strand
TTGCAATCGTTACTTTGTTAAATTTTTATTCCGCTTCAAAATTAGGTATAGTAAAAGAAACATTTATTATTCATAACACTGGAATTTTTGATTTTATATTATCATTCTTTATTTTCTATTTTTTCTCATCAAATAGAGATAAATTCAAACATAGCCGTATAATATCTAATATATCATCAAAAACTTTTGGAATTTACCTTATTCACCCTGTCTTTCTTGCTTTTAGTTATAAATACTTAATTAGTTTTAAGGGGACAATCATTTATTTACCACTATTAATCACTGTGACTTTTATATTTTCATATTTAAGTATTCTTATACTTACCAAGCTAAAGTGGTTTAGAGCTGTCTGCTAATTTGTCAATAATCAGTTGCCATAATCCTAAGAATACTTAACGCATCAGTTGATAAACAGCCGCCAAAATAGTTAATTGCACAAAATTCAATACCCAGAAATAGAGCACAAATAATGCCCATTTAACCTGCGTGGATTTAACGGCATGCTTATTCCGGACTAAAAGCCAGCCTCCACACGTGGCAACAATTAACATCATGCTACCAATCAATGCATAATTCATCATCAGTCCTTAATAGGGGCTGGAGCCAGCACTAGGCGCGAACCATTACCTTCGGCGGGGCTGACGACCCCCGCCATTTCCATGGCCTCTATCATTGATGCAGCACGGTTATAGCCCACTTTAAAACGCCGCTGCACACTGGAAATGGATGCCTTACGGGATTCGGTGACAAAGGCAACAGCCTGGTCATATAAATCATCCATTTCGGAATCAACAGCTTCTTCGCCAGTGACAAAAGAGCCATCATTACTTTCTGAATATTCGTTGGTTATTTCGTCCAGATAATTGGTCGGGGCGGTTTTTTTCAAAAATTCAACCACATGATGCACTTCATGATCATCCACAAAAGCACCGTGTGCACGAACCGGAATATTGGTACCTGTCGGCATAAATAACATATCCCCATTACCTAATAAAAATTCTGCTCCCCCCTGATCCAAAACCGTGCGTGAATCAATCCGCGAAGAGACCTGAAATGAAATACGCGAAGGCACATTGGCCTTGATTAAACCCGTCAAAACATCCACCGATGGCCGCTGAGTTGCCAAAATTAAGTGGATACCTGCGGCACGTGCTTTTTGTGCCAACCGGGCGATCAACTCTTCCACTTTCTTACCAACTATCATCATCATATCGGCTAATTCATCAACAACAATCACAATGCTGGGTAAAGTACTTAGCGTGGGGATGCTTTCCCCCTCTTCCAATGCTGTTTCATAACTATACATAGGGTCTTTAATCGGACTTCCATTTTTTTCCGCCTCTTTTACTAGCTTATTAAAGCCCGCCAGATTTCTCACCCCGACTTTAGACATCAGTTTATAACGCCGTTCCATTTCTGCCACTGCCCAGCGTAATGAATTAGCCGCATCCTTCATATCTGTTACCACGGGAGCGAGTAAATGCGGTATACCATCATAAACCGATAATTCCAGCATTTTTGGATCAATCATAATCATTCGCACCTCATCAGGTGTGGCTTTATAGAGCACACTCAAGATCATGGTATTAATCGCAACCGATTTACCAGACCCCGTTGTCCCTGCAACCAATAGGTGTGGCATTTTAGCTAAATCGGCAACAACCGGAAATCCGGCAATATCTTTCCCCAGAAAGATACTTAATGGGGATTTCGCTTTTATGAATTGAGAGGATTCTAACCCGCCTCTAAAGCAAACCATTTCCCGTTCCTGATTAGGGATCTCTAAGCCTATCACTGATTTTCCGGCGATGACTTCCACGATTCTAACACTGGTAACAGACAAAGCCCGGGCAAGATCTTTTGCCAGACCAGAAATTTTACTGACTTTTACGCCAGCGGCGGGTTGCATTTCAAAACGTGTAATCACAGGCCCCGGGAACACATCAGTCACTTCTACAACAACATTGAAATCTTGTAGGGCTCGTTCAACCAGGCGTGACATCTCTTCCAGTTCATCAGCCGAATAGCCTTTAACAGCAGCCGTTCTTATATCCAGTAATTTGCTATCGGGTAATGCACCAGGCTCCACTTCTTTAAATAAATCAGCCTGCACCTTTTTCGTCACTACCGATTGAACAAAAGCGGGTTCAGGTATTTCGTCTAATGTTTTTTCAATAACATTGATAACAGGGGCTTTTTTAACGTTATCCTGGCGCGGCTTTATTTTAGCAACCGGGCTGATAATAGCGGGCTCATCATCCTTGTCCTCCACAATCTGCTTTGTTGCTTTCTGAGCCCACCATGCGGCTATTTTTCTATACACAAAAAACATAAATATCAATGATTTTTTACCAACGACCTCAATTAAACTAAGCCATGAAATATGTGTATACAAAGTAATGCCCGTAAATACCAGTGCAAGCAACAGTAAGGTTGCCCCAAAATCACCAAAATTAATGATTAACAAATCCCCTATCTCTTGCCCAATAATCCCCCCACTATTTAAAGGAAGCTCAATAGGGCAGCGCAAAATATGTAAGTAGCAAAAGGTCGTTGCAGAAATAATGGCCACAAACAAGCCTAGCCAACGCATATATTTTACCAGGCCAGTAAACTGATTCACTTTTCCGCTAAAAAACAGATAGCCTTGCCAAAAGATAATTAAAGGAAAGACAAATGCCATAACCCCAAAAAAACTAAATGACAAATCCGCAAGCCAGGCTCCTACCATACCACCGGAGTTTTTAATCGTTATGCCAGAACCACTATGAGACCAGCCCGCATCTTCGTGACTAAATGAAATTAAAGAGATTAAATAAAACACAGCGACGACTACAAAGCCAAATAGCGCAATTTCACGCAAGCCCCGTACCGCCTTTTCTTCCATCACTGCCGACATAACTACACCAAAACCCTTAAATAAAACAGACCAATAGATCAATCATTACATAAATCACATGAAATAAAAAGCGCTATATTTTAATTTTAATGTGGGCTGCATTTTATGTCACATAAAGTGTTAATTTTATTGATAGCGAAGTGCTTAAATAAGCATATAAGCAGCGACACAACTGCTTTTCTAAAACGCTTGTGAAGTCAAAACATAAGCCAGAACCAGGTATTGTTGAATTCTCATTCCTTAGTACTGATTTTTTAGCGCTAAAGTGTTATTATTCAGACTCTAAAAATTAGAATAACCCTGGAGATTGACATGTCAAAAATTCGTTCCATCGTTTCTGCAATTGCACTTGCAGGCTCTATCTCAGTTGCTTCCGCCTGGGATGCACTGCCGACTAAAGCGCCTGAACCCGCTAACAACCCTACCACTGCCGAAAAAGTTGAGTTAGGCCGTATTTTATATCACGACCCTAGACTGTCTTCGACAGGTACCGTATCCTGCGCCTCCTGTCACAACACCATGTTAGGTGGTGAAGATAACCGGCCAAATTCCATGGGAGTGCATGGTCAAACGGGTGGACGTAGTGCACCGACAGTCTGGAATGCCGCCTTTAATGAAGTACAATTCTGGGATGGCCGCGCAGCTAGCCTTGAAGAACAGGCAGCAGGCCCCGTGACTAACCCCATCGAAATGGGCATGAAAAGCTGGGATGATGTGGTTAGCCGTTTGCAATCCATTGATGGTTATCCGGCACTGTTTAAAAAAGCGTTTGGCAATGACTCAATCTCCAAAGATAATGCAACCAAAGCCATTGCTGCCTACGAAAGAACATTGATTACGCCTAACAGCCCTTATGATCAATATGCCAAGGGCAATAAAAAAGCGTTAACGACACAACAAATACGTGGTTTAAATAAAGTGGTTGAGCTGGGCTGTGTTAATTGTCATAGTGGCCCTGCCTTTAATGGTCCAGGTACATTCCAGAAATTCCCTGTTATTGACAATGCCTATTTAGAAAAACAATACCAGCTCAGTGATGATAAAGGTCTTTTCGAAGTCACTGGAAAAAGTGGTGACGAGCACCTATTTAAGGTGCCTACTTTGCGTAACATCGCTTTAACAGCCCCTTACTTCCATAATGGCTCAGTCAAAACATTGGAAAAAGCAGTCAAAGTCATGGCTAAAGTACAATTAGGTAAAAAACTATCCAATGCTGAAGTGGCTGATATTGTTGCTTTCCTAAATGCTTTAACGGGTGAATTCCCTAAACAGACAATGCCTGTTTTACCGGGTACTCCTGGTACAACTTTTAATTAAATATTAAGGTTTTACACACAATATATTGACAACTCCCGGTGGGTGCGCGATAGCGCATCCACCAAATTACCGTAGCAACTCCACCTCATGCACTCCCTGTGCTATTCCTCTCAAAGAAAGCCTCCTCCCTCTCATAGGCTATGATTTTCAGCACACGCCTCCAAGCATTATATCTACCCTCCATAAATTACACTATTTTGTAGCTACACATATACTTCGCACGGTCACCGTTGCGGTTTTCTA
>DAOVWV010000180.1 GCA_030636485.1 Methyloprofundus sp. | reverse complement strand
TGTATTGATGCGGTTATTCGCTTTTTACAAGGTAAGGATTCCAGTCTGGCTTTGCGTATTGCAACGCGTCGATTTTTGCCCGAAGGGCCGCAATTTGATGCACTGGAACAAATGCAGGCGCTGCACAGTGATGTTCTGGAACAGGCGTTTGGTCTATTAGGGGTACAGGATAAAGCGAAATATTTAGCGACTCTGTTTATTAATGATATTGCGGCGGTTATTAAACAAGGTGTTGATCCCCATTTTGAAGTCTCCCGCTATGCAGAACGGCTGGCAGCATCGAATCCACAGTTTGATGATTTATATGCGGCACTGCATTGCTCGGAGCCAAGCTATACAGAAAACATTATTGCACAATTAATCGAACAGTATATAGCGGCGGAAGCGCCTGATGTGGTGGGGATCAGTGTGCCTTTTCCGGGGAATATGCTGGGGGCGTTACAGGCGGCAAAGTATTGTAAAGCCTATGCGCCTGAGACAAAAATCATTCTCGGGGGCGGTTTTATCAATACCGAACTGCGTACTTTAAAAGAGCCGCGCCTTTTTGAAGTGGTTGACTATATATGTCTGGATGATGGAGAGCGGCCGTTATTAACGCTATTGGAAAATCTTCAGGGGCAACATCAAAAGCTCTTTAGAAGTTATGTTTTAGAAGCCGGAGAGGTGGTTTTTAAAACAGATACAGGCTTGCATGATATTCCTCAAAAAGACTTGGCCACACCGAGTTATGCGGGTTTATCGTTGGATAAATATTTGTCTTTATGTGAGATGCTAAACCCCATGCACCGGATATGGAGCGATGGTCGCTGGAATAAAATAACCATTGCCCATGGTTGTTACTGGGCAAAATGTAGTTTTTGCGATATTAGCCTGGATTATATTGCGCAGTATGATGATGCGGGGGCTGATATTACGGTGCAACGAATTAAAACTTTAATTGCTGAGACGGGGCAGACAGGCTTTCATTTTGTTGATGAGGCGGCTCCCCCTAAGGCACTGTTTGCTCTGGCCAGGAAATTGATTGAGCAGGAAGTGGTGATCAGCTGGTGGGGGAATATCCGTTTTGAGAAAACCTTTACTGAAGAAAAGTGCCAGTTATTGGCGGATTCGGGGTGCATTGCCATCAGTGGGGGGCTAGAGGTCGCTTCTGATAGACTGCTCGCATTAATGAAAAAAGGGGTGAGTGTTGCACAGGTGGCAAAAATCACCAAGGCATTCAGTGACTCAGGCATATTGGTGCATGCTTATTTAATGTATGGTTTTCCCAGTCAGACAGAGCAGGAAACCGTTGATGCGCTGGAATATGTCAGACAGTTAATGCGTAATGGCTGTATTCATTCTGCTTATTGGCATCGCTTTGCAGCGACGATTCATAGTCCGGTTGGGCTTAATCCTGAAGAGTATGGGATAGAGTTAATCGCTAATGAAAATGTTTTATTTGCCGAAAATGATATTGATTATATTGATGCGGTGCAGACGGATCACGACATGCTAGGGCAGGGGCTTAAGAAAGCTTTATATAATTATATGCATCATATGGGGTTTGAGTATCCTGCTTCTTTCTGGTTTGCTCAGCCGGTGGCAGAAGCCCGCATAGCGGAGGGTTATATTGCCAGTTGCTTGTAGTGGGGGAGTATAATAAAAAATTTATAACGAGGAAACGACGATGCCTTTAATGAAGCTAAGAACCAATGTCAGTCTTGCGGATGATAAAACGACTGAATTAATGAGTGAGTTATCGCAGTTATTAGCGAGTGAAACAGGAAAGCCTGAGCGCTATGTGATGGTTGAGCTAAAAGGTGATAGAAATATGTTATTTGGAGGTAGTGCCGACCCTGTCGCTTATGTTGAATGTAAAAGTATTGGTTTATCGACTGCGCAGGCCAAGTCTTTATCACAGTCGATTAGTGAAGTATTGAGTGCGCAGTTACACATCAATGCTGACCGGGTCTATATAGAGTTTAGTAACTGTCCGGCAGAGTTCTGGGGTTGGAATGGTTCTACTTTTGGTTGAGGAGCGAGAATTCAATAATACCCAAGCCTGACTGGCCTACTGATTCGCCAGCCCATGCTTTTGTATCCGATACAGCAAGGTATCGCGCGACAAGCCTAATAAACGGGCGGATTTTGCGCGATTACCATTGGTGCGCTGTAGTGCCTGATGGATAAGGTCGGCTTCAAGTTTATCCAGACTAAGGCCGACTTCAGGTAAGGAAAAGTTAGACTGATCAGTGCTCGATGTTGTTTTGGAGGAAAAAAAGTCATGTGGGAAATTTTCTGCTTCTATGACCTGACCGGACAGAAGGATGGCTGTGCGCTCACATAAATTGCGTAATTCCCTGATATTACCTGGCCAGTCGTAGTTTTTTAAGATTTTTAATGCCTGTTTACTGAATTTTGGCGGGACTCTATCATGCTCTTTTGAAAAGTGATCCTGGAAATGCTTGATTAAATGCTCAATATCCTCAACCCTATCTTTTAAAGCGGGTATTTCCAATGGAATGACATTAAGCCGGAAATAGAGATCTTCCCTGAAATTTCCTTCTGCAATCTGTTTTTGTAAATCAGTATTAGAGGCAGAAATAATACGTACATCTATTTTATAAGGCGTGGTGTCCCCTACAGCCAGGCATTCGCCATTTTCTAAAAAACGTAATAACTTTGCCTGTACAGAGGCGGGTAAAGAATTTATTTCATCAAGAAATATCGTACCGTTATCTGCTGCCTGGAAAATCCCTGTTTTATTCGCAATGGCACCGGTAAAGGCTCCTTTCTTATGGCCAAATAATTCAGATTCAATGAGGGACTCGGGTAAGGCGGCGCAGTTCAAGATGATAAAGGGTTTATCTGCACGCTGACTATCTTTCTGTATGGCATTGGCCAAGACTTCTTTGCCGGTACCTGTTTCCCCTTTTATCAACACGGTAACATCGGTCGCGGCAACCATGCGCGCACTTCTGAGTACATTGTCGAATATCGGAGTATGACTAATAATGGAATTAAAATGACTCATACGCTAATAATGGCTACAAAAACTAATAACATACCCACGATTTGTTTTGTTGCTCGCAAGTTGTTGATACGGGTGATAAATGTGCTGGCGATACCGGTGCCGGCTACTGCTGGTAAGGTGCCTAAACCGAAGGTCAGCATAACAAGTATGCTGCTACCTATATCACCTGTGGTTGCGGCTAAGGCAAGAGCGGTATATACCAGCCCACAGGGAATCCATCCCCAGACCATGCCAAACATAAAGGCCTGTGGTAAGGTGGCGACAGGGATAAGTTTTCTGCCATAAGGCTCTATCGTCTTCCAGAAGCGCGAGCCGGTTTTCTCTATATAGGCAAAACTGGGAAACCAGCCAGCAATATAAAAACCTGCGCCGGTAATAATTAATGCAGAAATAATCTGTAGAAAGCGGTGGTCATGCGCCTCGCCTAGCGGCAGGGTGAGTAGTGACTCAATTAAGCCGACAATCAGCCCAGCCAACATATAGCTGAAGATGCGCCCAAAATTATAGCTAAAAATGAAGCTGCTCATTTTGGATTTATTGCTACGAACTTCAGGTTTTAAGCTGAAGGATAGGGTGCCAATAATAGAGCCGCACATAGAAACGCAATGGATGCTGCTAAACAGGCCTATAAAAAAAGCAATAAAAATGGGGGAACTGATAAATTGTGTAATGTCCATCCTATATATACTAGCATATTGGCTTTACTCAGGTATAGAAGGGATTTTGAGTGATTTATAAATAGGTCATATAGCGCTTCTTTATGAGTTATATGACATAGTTTTTTTACTGTATAAGCCAAGCGGACGAGCCGTCTATCCCTCAGAGGGGTTCAATATTTTAGCTGGCCTTAAATCAAGCCCGAAAATAACTGTATATCGACCCATTCGCCTTGCGTAATTGATTCTCTATCATGTTCTAAAATAATAAAGGCATTGGCCATACTCATCGAACTTAAAATCCCGGAGCCTTGCTTGCCTGTTGTGCTGACTTGCAGCTCCCCATTTTCTGCCTGGCTAACAATAGCGCGTGGGAATTCAGTACGTCCCGGCTTTTTACGTATGGATTGCAAACTACGTGCTTTAAGGACAGGTGCAATGGGCTTGTCGTTAACGCCCAGCATTTTTTCCAAAGCAGGGAGTACAAACTGGTAAAAGGTGACCAATACTGCCACTGGGTTTCCAGGTAAGCCAAAGAAGGTGCTTTGCCTGATTTTACCGAAGGCAATAGGTCGCCCTGGCTTAATGGCCACTTTCCAGAAGTTGATCTGCCCACTGGCTATTAATGCAGCCTTGGTAAAGTCTGCCTCGCCGACAGAGACTCCCCCTGATGAAATAATAACATCCGCGAATTCAGCCGCCTCATTAAAACGCTTTAATAATTCAGCTTGCTGGTCGCTAATAATACCCAGATTGATTAATTCTATATCAGGCCGGTCTAATGCAGCGAGCAGGCTATAACGGTTGCTATCAAACAGGCCACCGGCAGGTGGAACTTCGGCAGGGCTGTAGATTTCATCACCTGTCGAAGCAAGCGCAACCCGCAATTTACGGATAACCTTGATTTCAGTAATCCCTAAAGAGGCGAGCAAACCTATGTCGGCAGGGCAAAGTACTTTTCCTTTATTTAAAACCGTGCTTCCCTGCTGTATATCTTCCCCCGCCTGGCGTACATTCTGTCCTGCTGTATGCCGGCCATCTATGTGTATTGTATCGCCGCTACGCTGACAGTGTTCCTGCATGATGACTGTATCCA
>DAOVWV010000102.1 GCA_030636485.1 Methyloprofundus sp. | reverse complement strand
TCACATACCTTTACTGCCTATACCCGAAAAGAAACCACGCAAGGATGATGATTAATTTCACTTTTTAGGTGAGAGCGAGTTGTTTTTGTTGAGAGCAAGCCTGCCCCGTATTTGATACGGGGGAGCGCTGAAATGGCATCTGTTTAGGGAGTAAGAACCCACTCCCCAAATCGCTTAATACAAAAACCTAGATTATTTAAGCTCAATCATTTCCACTGTTCCATCTTCTAATACTTCAACCATATGTCCTGATGGTTCATTTAGAAAAATAATAATCATCAAGAATACAAAAGCAGCCGTCCCTGCAATGGTCATAAAGAAAATATCAGTAGAAACAAAAGAATATACCGTTAGAAAGGCCAAACCACCGACATTACCAAACGCACCGACCATCCCAGCAAATTGCCCCGTCATACGTCGTTGAATCAAAGGCACCATTGCATAAACCGCCCCTGAACCCGCTTTGGAAAAAATACCGGCAAAAATAGTCGCGACGACCACTAGCCATAAAGCCCAATCCGTAGTCACCATGCCTAAAATAGAGAAACTGATGCTAGCACCACTAAACATGATGCCTAAGGTTAATTTACGCCCTATCTTATCGCTTAACCAACCCCCTGCTGGGCGCGCAAAAAGATTAATCACTGGATAAATACCCGCCAAAATACCCGCCAAAATAGGCTCTACATGAAAGGTATCTACATAATAAAGCGGTAGCATGGAAACCACTGCAAGCTCGGCACCAAAGGTTAACATATAAGCCAGATCCAAAATTGCAATCTGTTTAAAAGCGTATCGTTGTATCTCAGGCACTTCAGTATGAAACAATGATTTATTGACCTGGATGATTTTCCAAACCTGATAAATATACAAAACAGCCAAAGTCGCATAAACGCCATAAGCCACTGGCATATCTATCCAGTGCATTTTAGCTGACAATTTCCATGTTAAAACACTTAAAGCCAGGTAAATTGGGATATTCATCAGGCTATACAATACTAGATCTCCGATGCTACTCACTTCCATAGCACCCATCTTTTTGGGCTTGAAATACGTGGAACCTTTAGGCGTATTTGACACACTGAAATAATAAATAACACCATAAACAATGGCAACCGCACCCGTAATGCCAATCGCATAACGCCAGCCATTTTCAGCACCAAAATAAATGGCAACCGAAGGTAGGATGATTGCAGCACCGGCTGAACCGAAGTTCCCCCAACCCCCATAAATACCTTGTGCAATTCCCGTTTGTCTCGCTGGAAACCACTCAGAAATCATCCGGATACCGACAACAAACCCCGCTCCAACAAAGCCCGAAAGAAAGCGCACAATAGCCAACTGCTGATATGTTTGGGTAAAAGCAAAGCCTATACTAATCAACCCACCTAAGATCAAAATTGACGAAAATAATTGTTTAGGGCCATATTTATCCACTAACATTCCCACCACTATTCGCGCCGGAATGGTCAGTGAAATATTCAAGATGAGCAGTACTTTGACCTCTTGGTCAGTCAGATGCATGGCATCACGAATCACCACCATCAAAGGCGCATGTGCGAACCAGACCATAAAGCTCAGAAAAAAAGCAAACCAAGTCAGATGTAATGTTTTGATTTCAGGTTTACCAAAAGCTAATAAATTTAACTTATTAGAGGTAGAGGTCATTAATTTTCCTTATGTGAAAAAATATTTTATATGAATACTCAAGCATGAACCATGCCATGTTTTTTAACATATATACTACCCAGTCAAGCGTAAGTAGCGAGCGGTGCAATACTATTGCCCGATAATAACAAGACGTTACTCATCAGGTAGATTTTCACATCCGTATTGTGGTGAGAGTAAAGTGCCTCATTCGCCCCAGTATTGCACTATTTTGGTGCAATACTAAAAAATCACACCAATAACATGGCAATAATAATTAACTGGATAAAAGCAACGCTTTTCCAGAAAACAACCGGGTCACGCTCTATTAATGGTGGACGGGTCTTATTTAGAAACGCTTTGTTTGGGTGGCGCAGATCATAGATAAACTCGGAGATTTCCTGATAACGTTTATGAGGCTCGGGGAGTAGCGCTTTTCTGAGCGCCTCATCAACCCAAAGTGGAATTCCGCTATCGCCAGGAATAGACGTATATTTTAGTTTCTTTTGCGCCGCTTTGCTGGTCGCTTTAGCGATTTGTGTCCCATAAGGCAGCTTTCCACACAGCATTTGGTAGCTAATAACGCCTAGAGAAAAAAGATCAGAACGTGAGCTGCCCAATTCGCCGAGCATATACTCTGGTGCTGTGTATTGCGCGGTACCGAGTATATTTGCATGCTCAATAGGGCGACTAATTTCCTCAATGCCTGCCACTTTGGTGGCACCAAAATCGATTATCTTTACCGTACCCGTGCTATCAATCATGATATTTGCAGGCCTTAGGTCTTGATGCAGCATTTCCAGGCGATGAAAAGCGCGTAAACCTTTGCCAATTTGTTCAACAATCCCCCTGACAGTTTCTAAATCAGGCTTAGGGTTGTCAATCATCCACTGAGTTAATGTCTGACCTTCAATAAATTCAGTGACTATATATAAAAAGTTACGTTTCCGCGTTTGTGTACACGGCTTTAATACATGGGGACTGCTGATGCGGCGTGCGATCCACTCTTCCATTAAAAACCTTTCCAGATAGGCCGGATCCCCTTGCAGGTCAATCGAAGGGGTTTTGATAACCACCTGTCGGTCAGCACCAATATCAATGGCCAGATAAACATGACTGCGACTGCTGGCATGTAGTGTTCTGATGATTTTATAGCCATCAAAAACGGCTCTTGCTTCTAATATAGGCGGAAAGGGAAGCTCGGTTAATTGCTGGTAAGCTTCCTCGGCATCTTGATTGGGAAGGTCATCTATACGGATAATCTGTACTGTGAGATTATCATCACTGTCTTGCTGATAAGCCTGTTCGGCAATCATTTTAGCGGCATTATCCAGATCATGGCTCTGCTCACTCATCGTCTCAACCATAAAACCCGTATTGACGAACTCATAAATGCCATCCGTCGTTAACAGAAAAATATCGCCTTTATCCACCGCCAATGTCTTACAATCAAGCTCCAGACGCTCATGCATGCCCATGGCACGACTGAGATAGCTTTTATCTGCTGAAATCCATAGCCGATGATCTTTGGTGAGTTGCTCCAGATTATTGTCACGCAGACGGTAAATGCGGGTATCGCCCAGATGAAAAATATATGCCGTGTTTGATTTGATAATCATGGCACTTAAGGTGCAGACATACCCCCGGTCTTTATTGAAGCGATGCTGACCTTGCTGGGTTTGTGAATATAACCAGGAATTGGTCGCGCTTAATACTTGATGTGCTGATTTTTTTACCGACCAGGTTTCCGAAGTACAAAAGTAATCTTCTAAAAAACCGGTGACCGTCGCTTCACTGGCAACCTGCCCAACATCACTACTACTAATGCCATCAGCCAAGGCAATAGCGATGCCTTTTGAGGTCAATTGTGGCTCTTCCGGTATATAAACACCATGAAAATCCTGATTGATTTTCTTACGCCCTTTAGCGGAATATTGTCCTACAGATACTTTTAATTGGCTGGGCATTGACCGTGAACCTATATAGACTATTTAATAGAGAATAATGTCACGGATACCATCCCTTTAAGGGAGGGTATCCGTTATACAAATGGAATTTTTTATCTGAGATAACGATGGCATGACTGGCGACAAGCCGACTGTGAATACAAAAAAGCCTCAGCTGCATACAGCCGAGGCTTCGTTTATCAAAAATAAATCTTATTTTAAAGTACGGTCAGGACTCATTCTTACATGTGTGTAATACAGTGGCAAGCCAACAAAGACAAAACCACCGACCATATTACCCAGTGCAGTTGGCAGTTCATTCCAGACGATATAATCCATTACCGTAAATCCCCCCCCCATAATCATTGAGAAAGGAAATAAGAACATATTCACAATTGAATGCTCAAAACCCATATAGAAAAACAGCATGATAGGCATCCACATGGCCATCATTTTTCCGGTTGCAGACGTAGAAATCATTGCACCGACAACCCCCATCGACACCATCCAGTTACATAACATGCCACGAATAAAAATCGTGAACCATCCGCCAGCACCATGTATTTTATAACCTAAAGTTCTAGCTTCACCAATTTTACCCACTTTTTCAGCAATAACGCCTCCATCCGTGTTATACCCCACCGTCAAAATAAAGGACATCATAACCGCAACAGCCAACGCACCTGCAAAGTTACCCAGGAAAACCAGCCCCCAGTTACGTAATACCTGATTTACCGTGACACCCGGTCTTTTGTCAAGCCAGGCAAGCGGCACCAATGTAAAAACACCGGTCAACAAGTCAAACTTCATCAGATATAGCATAATGAATCCAACCGGAAAAAGTACAGCACCTAATAAAGGTGACCCTGTTTTTACCGCAACGGTAATCGCAAATATGGCCGCAAGTGCCAACGTTGCTCCCGCCATAAAAGCGCGAATTAAAGTATCTTTTGTTGACATGTAAACCTTAGATTCACCAGCGTCAACCATTTTTGTCACAAATTCCGTTGGTTCTAAATAAGACATAATACTTCCTCTCTAAATCTGATTAATATTTTGGGATGTTTGTTTTAATAATTTTAGGCTGCCTGCAAGTCAAATTCATTTTAAGCACGCCCCTACTCATCCCCACCATACAAGCAATAACCATACCAAAAATAATATAAATAGCTTATACCCTTGTTATCATTATTGTTTATGACCACTTAATAAGATTTATTATCAACCAAATAAAAACCCATTCGCACCACTTTAGTGCAAATTATTGTCATAATGCCCAAAAGCAGGAACAGAAATTTTATGCTTTCATTGTTTCTCGGCAGTGACGCGGAAGTTCTGTAGAGTACTGAAACTCGCCCTAGAGAAAAGTGCCTATCCAGCTAAGACAAAACTACGTGCCCCCCCCCTAATGGTTGAGTTAATTTTTCATAGGTTTTGCCGCACTAGTGAGCCAGTTCTGCTTGTTTAATAAACCTTCATCAGAGAAAACAGCACCTGATATTCAAAAGGCTGTGGGTTTGTAACAGGAATCTCTACGGTGCCTAACATATACCAATCCATCCCCAGATGGGTACGAAAACCGGGGGAGAATGAAAGCATGGTATCGCCGTTTGGAGCCCGGTTATCTATCGCCTGATTTAAGTTAGTCGCCACATACCAGACCATATCACCAAAAGGTGTCATATCATGCGGTGTCATATAATAACCAACAGATAAGTTGGCATCAAATGTAGAACGTGCGCCTGCCTCGCTTATATCACCCGCATAAGGAACGGTAAAACCAGCCCCACCACGTACAACCAACCCTTTCCACCAGTTACCCCAAAATTGGTATTGTGGCTGTATCGAAGCAACCCCATTACCATTGACTGGGTCGCCGGTGGGCGTGCGGAAGGAAAGATTGAATGTATGCGTGAAATTACGCGATTCCGACAATAGAAAGCGCCCCTGAATACGGAAATCGCCAAAATTGGTTTCTTCACTATTCGATGAAACGGGAATCTCGGTCTGGATTTCAAAACGTGAATTAATCGGGGTAAAGGTGACTAAATTACCCGAGTAACTATCATTATTATTCTCGCCATGCTGCCAGCCAAAAATACCCAAACTTAGGCGATAGAAAACACCCTCATAGGCATTTAACCAACCTTGTCGTGGTGCGCCACCGCCCCCTGTTGGAGGACTCACCCAGGGCTTATCCCAACCTTCAGTAAAAAAATTGCCAATGGTCAGCTCTCGCCATTGCGAGGGATCCGAATAAACATCCCCCAAAACCGACTGGCGCACAACGTCTCCAAAGCTATATTCACGCTCTATCAAAGCAGGAGCAGGCTCCTTATTGCCAGCAACATCGTCTTCAGCCGCAAATGAATACCCGGATGTCAAAGTCAGACCTGCCAACATCAGTACAACGGATTGCCTTTTCAATTTATCACTTTTCATAATAGTCCTATCCTTCATAAAAATAATTTTCAATATTAATGAGTAAGAAACGAATACAGAAATAAAAAATATCATTATTACTTATAATTTTAATGATATACAGTGTAATTATAATCTAAAACATTAAGAATTATAGCTATAAATATGAAATAATTTAAAAGTTAAATAATCACTCACCCTCACTAACAGCATGCGGGGGTGACGAGCGGTGTCATATTATTTACCCCATTAATAATGAGAAGTTACCTACAAATCAATCTATAACCGAATAACTTTAAAAAATTCATCCCTTATATCCCACTATATAGGCTAAGATACCTCG
>DAOVWV010000308.1 GCA_030636485.1 Methyloprofundus sp. | reverse complement strand
ATCAAATCCAAGTATATTCTCTTGCTTATTTTTAGGTAGGATGCTGAGATTTGCAATGCCTCCTATATTGATAATGATTCTATTTTCAGCGGCATTATAAAACATTGCCTGGTGAAAAGCAGGAACGAGAGGAGCGCCTTGCCCACCCGCTGCAATATCTCTACGACGAAAGTCTGCAACCGTTGTGATGCCGGTTGTTTGGCTAATAATATTGGCATCGCCTATTTGTAAGGTAAAAGGAAACTCTGTGCAGGGAGCGTGATATATTGTTTGGCCGTGATTTCCAATGGCCTTAATATGTTTGGCGGTAATATTAGCCTGCTGTAACAAAGCAATGCAGGCCTCTGCATACAGCAACCCAAGCTGGCTATCTAACTCCCCGTAGTCTGATAGTGAAATGGCTTGGTGAGTGCTGCAAAGCTGGTGAATCTTTTGTTTTATTTGTGGGGGATAAGGCTGGTAGTAAAAGTCAACTACTTGAGCCTGGTTATCAGAGAAGTAGTAAAGACCTGCATCAATTCCATCAACACTGGTTCCGGACATCAGCCCTATATAATATTCTTTTGTCATTCGACTTTATCGGCAGAAGCAACTTTAACTGCATTCAGTTGTGCTAATTGTTGGAGAAGAAGTTTGGATGTTTCCATAAAGTCAGATTTGTATTTCTTCTGAATAGGCGTGGAATTGGGGAGTGCAACGGTCAATGGGTTGCGGTGTACGCCATTGATACGAAACTCATAATGTAAGTGGGCTCCCGATGCAAGGCCAGACTGACCAACATAGCCAATGATTTCACCCTGGCTAACGCGCGAGCCAGTGCGTAGACCTTTTTTGAATTTAGACATATGGGCGTAGAGAGTGCTATATTTTTGCCCGTGCTGGATTATGATGACGTTGCCATAGCCACCTTTGCGTCCCCGGAAAGTTATTTTGCCATCGCCGGTTGATTTAATTGGGGTGCCCCATTTGGCAGCATAGTCGACACCTTTATGGGCGCGTATGCGGTTAAGTACGGGGTGTTTACGCTTCAGGTTAAAGCGAGAGCTGATGCGTGCAAAGTCAACGGGCGTACGCAGAAAGGCTTTACGCATATTATGACCTTCGGGAGTGTAATAGCTTGTTTTGCCTTCGGCATTTTGAAAGCGAACGGCTTTAATGGATTTGCCACGGCTAATAAACTCGGCGGCTAAAATATTGCCCGCTCCAATCAGGGTGTTATCTATATAAAGGTCTTCATAGATAACAGAGAATATATCACCTTCACGAAGGCTGAGAGCTATATCTATATCCCATGCAAAGATATTGGCGAGTTGCATGATGATATTATCAGAAAGCCCCGTATTTCTTCCATCAATAAAGAGTGAGGTGTGGATAATGCCGGTTGCTTCTTTGGTGCGGCGGTCGATTTCTCGGCTGTGTAATTTTACTGAAAAAGTATCATCTTCAAGGCGAGTGGCTTTAAGTTCTTCGAAGAGATTTTTTTTGTAGATTAAGTGGCTTAGCTTGCCTGATATATTATGCCCAATCAGTAGGATGCTTCCGGCGCGTATTTCAGCAAACTGGTGGCTTATGTCATTGGCATGAATGATCTTATAGAAATCTAATTGTGTTAAGTCGTAAGTTGCAAAAATACCAGAGAGGCTTTCTCCTGACTTGATCTTATGTTCTTGCCATATTGTGGACAGGCTTTGTACGCTTTGAGTGGGTGCAGGTGACGTAGTGGGTACTGTTGGTGTTGTATTGGCAGTCGTTGTCTCGGCAATTAAATTGCTTTCTTTGCTCTGCTGAATGCTGCTTGTAATATCCGGGATTGTTAGGGCGCTTTCTTTTGTGGCATTAGATTCAGGTTGTGTGGAAAAGAATGCATAGCTTACAATGATTACTAAAGTGCAAATAATGGCGATGAAAAGATGCTTGGTTTTGTTGCCCTTTTTATTGTTGATGGGGGAGGAGGGCCGGAGTAATTCATTTTGATAGTGCATTTATGCAATTATAAGGTGTTTTTTTTGCTAATGCCTAATATTATATAAGCTCGAAATAATAATGATCAAGAGTAATTGGCTGCTGAAGGCTGACTTACAGATATTAAAATACAAAATAGTAAAGGAGAAGACGTTGCAAGAAGATGCGTTGGCGCAGTTAAAGCGTGGGACCGATGAAATTCTGGTAGAGGCAGAGTTGATAAAAAAACTGGGTGAGGGGCGTTCGCTGCGAATTAAAGCGGGCTTTGATCCAACTGCGCCTGATTTGCATTTAGGGCATACTGTTTTAATTAATAAATTAAAGCAATTTCAGGATCTGGGGCATGAAGTCTTGTTTTTAATTGGTGACTATACGGGGATGATCGGTGATCCTACCGGTAAAAATGTGACCAGAAAGCCGCTAACCCGGGATGATGTTATTGAGAATGCAAAATCTTATGAAGAGCAGATTTTTAAGATTCTTGATCCTACAAAAACATTGGTTCTGTTTAACTCTAGTTGGATGAATGCAATGAGCACCGCTGATCTCATTCAGTTGGCAGCTAAAAGTACGGTTGCCAGAATGTTGGAGCGGGATGATTTTAGTAAGCGCTATAAGGGTGGGCAGCCTATCGCAATTCATGAGTTTTTGTATCCATTAATTCAGGGCTATGATTCTGTTGCGATGAAGGCCGATGTTGAGTTGGGTGGGACTGATCAGAAATTCAATTTACTGATGGGGCGGCAATTGCAGGAAATGCACGGTCAAAAACCACAGGTTGTTATAACCATGCCTATATTAGAAGGGTTGGGCGGCGTGCAGAAAATGTCTAAATCCTTAAATAACTATATAGGTATAGCAGATGCGCCAAATGATATGTTTGGCAAGATTATGTCCATATCTGATGAATTAATGTGGCGTTATTTTGAATTGTTAAGTTTTCGGCCGTTGCAAGAGATCGCAGACTGGCGCAAGGAATGTGAGCAAGGTGCAAATCCGCGTAACTATAAGGTGAAGCTGGCGCAGGAGATTATTGCGCGTTTTCATGATGAAGCGGCAGCAGTAAAAGCACTGGAAGACTTTGAGGCGCAATTTAAGCGTGGAGTCGTACCTGATGATATTGCTGAAATAGAATTAACGGCAGGTGAAGAAGGCTATGCAATCGCATTATTATTAAAAGATGCGGGGTTAACCTCCAGTACATCGGATTCTAATAGGATGGTTAAGCAGGGGGCGGTCAAAATAGATGGAGAAAAACTAACCGATGCAAAGCGAGTGGTGCCAGTGGGTGCAGAGCATATTTACCAAGTAGGTAAAAGAAAGTTTGCAAAAGTTAAAATAAAAAGTTGACGGGTGTAGAAAGCGATGTATAATAGCCAGCTCTTCAAGGCAGTTTGCTGAAGAGGAGTTGGTTTAAGAGCTTGGGTTTATT
>DAOVWV010000077.1 GCA_030636485.1 Methyloprofundus sp. | reverse complement strand
TGGTATAGAGATTGAATGTTTTCCAATAATTCTGCTTTGGTATCAGAAGCAAGCAGAGCATCTGCCAAGATAAATAAATCCTTATGCTGGCTATCAAGTAAATCATCCCCCATTTCATATTGTTGCTGCCAAACAAAATGACTCATACTCCCTGAAACCACTTGACTGTGTATGCCTTTTTTTTGCCGGTGCAAGGCGATGTTTTCGGGGGTTGTTTTATCACTGACTTTATAAACAAAGTTTTTTCTTGCCTGATGGTACGCATCATTGCCATAAAAATTGGCATGCATTTGAGTCAGCTCAAATTTTCGATACGCCGCGAGTGCCTGCTTTGCCTCATCAAAACAGCGAGTTTTAGATTTCTCCGTTAAGATTTTTTGTAACAAAACTTTATCGGTGACATAAGTACTCGCCAAATGTTTAATTTGCGCGGCAAAAATATCATGATTTTTATCCAACACTTTATCAACCAAACCTATATGCCATGCTCTTTTGGCACTAAGAGGAAGCCTTTGTTCGTCGGTCAAAGTAGCGGCCATTTTCTCCCCTACCCGTTTCGGCAATAAATACGTCCAATATTCAGAACCATACAGCTGCCCCATATTTTTATAATGCGGGTTTAAAATGATGCCTTCTCTGACAAATGCCTTATCTGTCGCCAAAGCGAGCATTGCACCACCTGCCCCCGCACTACCTGCAACAGCTGAAATAGTCACTTTGTCTAACGTAGTAATAATTTGTAGGATTAAATCATCTATCGCATTGATATTCAGCCATGACTCTTCTGCCGGGTCATCAGCAACTTCGATATGATTGAGGTGAATCCCATTAGACCAACACTCCTCCCCGCCCATTAATACAATGACATCCACGTCTAAAGTCGTGACCTGCTGATAAACAGACAGTAACAATTTGCACTGCTCAGTACTCATGCCACCATTATGAAAAGGTGAATAAATATAAGCCACTCTATTTTTCGTGTGATACCAGACTTCCTGACAAGGAAGTTGCTGCCCTTCTTTTGTGTAATCAATATCAATATTTTTAACTGCTTTAGAAAATAGCCCACCTAATACTGATACTGTACTGTTTGCAGAGGATAAATAGTCTTTTAAAACAAAAGTTGCGGGTAATTTAATGCCTTTTTCACCGGAAACCCATTTGGGTTTTAAGTGACCGATCCAGATAGCACCATCGAGCGTCGCTCTACAAATAGCATGATTTGCCGTTGCAATAATTTCCCCCGCTTTTCCTTTTAAATGCGCTTCTTTATGCGCATTGTATAAAAACACAGACTGCCCATAGATTTCATCTAAAACACCGGGACTACCATCAGCGGCATAAAGATGTCTTAATATCTCATCCGTTTTTTGTTTTTTCCAGTTAATGGCACGGTCTTCTTGCTTCATGTTCGGCTGCAACCGACCTTTAACCCTAGGGTCATTATAATTCAATGCAGAAGGCATAAAATCCGGTGCATCGAAATAAGTCAGCACTTCCCATAAACAGTCCACTGCGCCCTGGGTCACTTCACGATTAAATAAACTACTTTTCGTCGTATTGCGCATAGGGAAAGTTTTCTTTGCCCAAATATCCCCCCTATCCATTTCTTCCTGAGCTTCCAGCAAGGTCACGCCCCACTCAGTCACTCCACTCTGAATCGCCCAATCCAAGGAGAATGCGCCTCTATCGCCCTCTATGCCTGGATGCACAATCAAGCATTTATAATTTTCATAAATATCTGCGGGAACTTTTTGAGTCAAAAAAGGGCAGATAATTAAATCTGGCTTGAATAAACCAACCCCTTCCAGTAACAGCGGGATATCGCCATGATGTAGTTCAACAGAAACAATATATCCAGCATCAATAAGTTCAGTGTAAAACCGCTGAGTTAACCCGGAGAATGCAGATGAAAGCAATAAAATACGCATGATTTGCCTCTTGATACAAAAAAAGGAATGAATCCAAGCAATATGGCTAAAACCTAAATTAAGCTATATAAACCAACTAAATCAGTATGTTCTATTATCACTCTCTTATTTTACAAATGTCAATACACAGCTCTATTTAAGCCGCCTACCCTACACGGGATTTTATACCCGGTATTCATCTGGGTTAATCCCGTATTTCTTTAACTTATTGTAAACAGCCCGGGTCGATAGCTCCATATGAGCGGCAATTTCCTTAATATCCCCCTGATACTGTTGCAGTGATGCCTTCAAAAATGCCTGCTCAACCTCTGCCATAGCCTGATCTTTCTGTTGCTTCCAGTCAACAGCCTTAAGCTTCGGTTTATTATCCAGTTTTAGTTCCGTTATTTCTGTTCCTAGGGTAAATAATAAACTACGCTCCAGAGTATTCTCAAGCTCCCGTACATTCCCTGGCCATTGGTAAGCATAAATTTTCTGCATAACATCATGACTGACCGAAGTCACAGTCTTGTCATGTTTCTTACTCATCCGCTGTAAAATTAGATTGACCAGTGGCGGTAAATCTTCTGGCCTTTCGGCTAATGCCGGTATATCTAACTTAACAACATTAACACGGTAATATAAGTCATTCCTAAATACCCCCTGTTCAACCTTATCCTGCAAATTAACATTAGTCGCAGAGATAATGCGTACGTTGACCGAGATCGCCTGCGTACCCCCTACCCTTTCCAGCTCCCCTTCCTGTATAACTCGGAGTAACCGGGTTTGAGCCGCTGGCGACAAAGAATCCACTTCATCCAGAAATAAAGTCCCCCCTTCGGCTCTTTCAAAATACCCTTGATGGACTTCTATGGCCCCGGTAAACGCACCTTTTTCATGGCCAAATAAAGCACTTTCCAATAAGCTTTCTGCGATGGCACCACAGTTTATGGGCACAAAGTTTTTTTCACAACGTTCACTCATCGCATGTATGGCTCGTGCAACCAGCTCTTTACCCACTCCGGTTTCTCCTTGAATAAGTATCGTCGCCGACGTTGGAGCAATCATTTCGATAGACTGCAATACTTTTTTCATACCCTCTGAATTCGAGATAATAATGGGGGGCTGATTCTTTTTAACTTGTTTTTTACTTTGCTTACGCCATATTTTCAGCATCCTTTCTTCAATCCGTGACTGCAATACCGCAAAATTCTGATCACGCTTATTTTCTTCATTGCCATTATCTCGATACTCAATCCCCGGCCTGTTTTTGGCACTCTCTTGATTAAGGTGTATATAGACTTCACAGCAATCATTATTCCGAGCAATGCTTTGTGCAATTTCAACTTTTGCATAACCAAAATTACGTGCCGCTATCCCGCCAAATACACTGGATGTCATACGACATAACTCAGGAAAATTAACCACTTTCTCACCAAATGGACAGCGACTATTACACACGACAATACGATCCTGATTGCTGGAAGTCAGTGAAAAAGTACCGCCTATATTATTTTTTAACCCTAAAATCAAGTCGATATAACTTTCTATACTCAGCGCGCCCTCTTTATGATTGCCACTGGAGCGATACACTTCTTCAAAAAAGCAGCCCGCTGTCAATGCTATATTTTCAATGAGTTGCTGGCACTGTTCTGGCCCTAACTGCTCGCTCGCATGCATCAGCTCGATAATGAATGTTTGTAAAAAAGCAATCGGCGTTAAATCGGAAAGAGAAGTATTTGACATGGCTATCCGTGAAGTTAGTTTTCAATAATTGAATTATAACTTCACAACTCAGGAAAAACAAAACCACAAAGCACCGTTTTGCCTCAACACTACTTATGGCATGAAATATGCTTCATAGAAATATAAGGTCTCGAAGAGTCATAAATCACTTATTTATCATCTTCTTGCCCCCTTAAAATATTAACTAATTAAATGAGGTTCACCATGAGTACTAATAAACCCCCTTTAGATCCACACCCATTAAGTGAATATGTTGCCTGGGCCGGAAACCGTAACCGTGAACCTATTCTTGGCGTATTGAAGGAAAAGTTCCCTAATGAGCCAGGCTGCGTGCTGGAAATGGCCAGTGGCAGTGGTATGCATATTAATTACTTTGCCCCCCATTTTGAACATTTACATTTTCACCCTTCAGATAGAGATATTGAGGTTTTTGACAATATTAAAAACCTATCTACCGAACTGGGTAATGACAATATTCAAGACCCAATACACCTAGATTTAACTGACCCGGAAACCTGGTTTAATGCAGGTACGAAAGGCACATTTTCAGCCATTTTTTGTATCAATATTTTTCAGGTTGCCCCTATCTCAATTGCAGATGGCATGATGCAGTGCGCCGAACACCTGCTTAATGAGGATGGTTTTTTATTAATTTACGGCCCTTTTCAAATTGAAGGGCAATTTAGCACCGAGTCAAATCAGGAATTTCATAACACACTCAGTTCTGCCGGTGTCCCTGAGTGGGGTTTAAAAGATGTTGCTGATTTACAAGCAGCAGCGGCAAAGCATGGGCTGGAATTAAAAGAGCAAATCAATATGCCGGCAAATAATTTCTCACTTATTTTCGGAAAAATTTAATCACCCAACACACAAACAACAGGACAAACATTATGTCAAAAACGCTTAATGACGTTTTACTCGCCAACCGTGAATACAGCAATGAATTTGATAAGGGCGATTTACCCATGCCTCCAGGCCGCCAGTTTGCCATATTAACCTGCATGGATGCCAGGCTTGATCCGGCTAAATATGCAGGACTTGCTGAAGGTGATGCACATGTCATTCGTAATGCCGGTGGCCGTGCCAGTGATGATGCGATTCGTTCGTTGGTTATTTCATACAAGCTACTGGGCACTCGTGAGTGGTTTGTTATTCATCATACTGATTGCGGTATGGAAACTTTCAACAACGAAATTATCAGTGAACTACTGGAAAACAGCTTGAAGACCTCTTCAGTTGACGCTAAAGGCTGGCATGATAGCTGTGATGGACCGGGTTCAGTCGAAGGCAAGTATATTAATTGGCTAACCATTAAAGACCAGGCCGTGAGTGTGACGGAGGATGTCATCAGAATTAAAACCCATTCTTTAGTGCCTGATGATATTCCAGTCTATGGCTATATTTATGATGTCAAAACCGGCCGTTTGATTGAAGTACCTGAAGCAACAGAGAGAGGAAGAGTGCAATAATGAACCCACAATGCTCAGCGGTTATCATCGGTGTCGGGCCTGAACGTGGCTTAGGTGCGACACTCGCACAATACATTGCAACAAAAGGTCTGCATGTTTATATCGCTGGGCGAAGTGAAGCAAAACTGCAAAAAGTGGTAAAAAGTATTATTAATAAAGGAGGCAAAGCCTCCTATGTACTTACCGATGCCACGCAAGAGCATGACATTGAGCACTTGTTTAATGTCATACACTTTGATGGCTCAATATTACAACTGGCTGTTTACAATGTAGACAGCAACATTCCCTCCCCCATTCTGGCAACCACCGCTGAAACCTTTACCACATTATGGCAACAAAACTGTTTAGGGGCTTTTTTATTTGCCAAAGGCGCTATTGAATGTATGAAGCCCAATCGGCAAGGTACATTGATTTATACAGGGGCGACCGCCTCTTTACGTGCAAAACCGCCGTTTACCGCGTTTGCATCCGCTAAAGCCGCTTTAAGATCATTGGCGCAAGGGCTGGCCAGGGAATTTTCCCCCGCAGGCATTCATGTGGTACACACGATTATTGATGGGGTTATTGATGGCGACCGCGCTGCCCAGCAATTTCCTGAGTATTACCAGGCAAAAGGCAAAGAGGGCTTGTTACAATTAGAGGCTATTGCAGAAACCTACTGGGCCATTCACAGTCAGCATCCGAGTGCCTGGACACACGAACTCGATCTCAGACCTTTTAAAGAACCTTTTTAGGGCTTATAAAACCCTCAGCCATTAGGAGAGAACCATGAGTGAAATAAAAAAATGGCAGTTACAAGGCAGTTATTTTGAAACCTGTAATTGTGAAACGGCTTGTCCTTGTGTCTGGCTGCAAGCCCCCTCTGAAGGTGACTGCAAATTATTGGTCGCATGGCATATAGAGTCCGGCCATTTTGAACAGCAAAATCTAGATAATCTCAATATAGCTTTGGCCTGTTATTCTCCCGGACAAATGACAGAGGGAAACTGGCAAGCTGCCTTATATATTGATGAACGAGCCGATGATGCCCAGTTTGATGCGATTACGCAAATCTTTAGTGGTCAGCAAGGAGGCCACCTCGCCATTCTAATGAGTTTTGTCAGCGAAGTTTTAGGCATTAAAAAAGTAAAAATTGATTATCGGGAAGAAGGTAAAAAACGTTTTATGTCCATTCCCGGTATTGCCCAGGCAGAAATAGAGAGCATTCAAGGTATAACCGGAGCCGAATCGAGTATTAGTAATTCACCTTTATGCGTCGTCACTAGCCACCCTTCCACAGTCGCTAAATCCAAACATTATCAGTACCAGGATTTTGATAAAAACTGGCAGTTTAGTGAACGTAACGGCTATTACTCGCCTTTTGTTTATCAACCATGAAAATATCCCGTTCTTTGCCTGTACCCAAAGTTCTTATCCTGCTTATTGTGATTACGTTTGCCGCATGGAGCGCACTTATTTATCAGCACTGGCAAATGAAACATTTGACGATGTCACACATGTGGATGCCTCCCAGCTCAGCCTGGCAATGGCAATTCAGTGATTTTATTGTCGTGTATATGATGTGGGCGGTGATGATGGCCGCGATGATGTTACCTTCCGCACTCCCGATGATTCAAGCCTATAGCAAGGCCTGTCAGCAACGCTATGCCAGCGATACGCCCTTTAGCTATCTGTTCAGCTTTGCCTATCTGTTGATCTGGTTTGTCTTTAGTATTGCGTTAACCCTGTTGCAATGGCAGTTACATAGCTTACACTGGCTATCAACCATGATGGACAATAACAATGCCTTATTAGCTTCCGGCATACTTATTAGTGCTGGGTTATACCAGTTCACGGCATTAAAAAATGCCTGCCTGAGACACTGCCGCACTCCTTTTAGTTTTTTACTCAATTCATGGAGAAATGGCAAACAGGGTGCTTTTAATATGGGACTTATTCATGGCAGTACATGTGTTGGCTGCTGCTGGGCGCAAATGTTAATTATGTTTGCTGTGGGCGTTATGAATATAACAGGGATGATTTTGCTCACACTGTTTATTCTCGTTGAAAAAAGCTTACCCGCGAATGAGCACTTCATTAGCAGAATCGCTGGTGGTATCTTGTGTATATGGGGTCTTTTGCTACTCTTGCGTTAAACCTAAAAACACAATGACCTGATAATCTGGTCGCGATTCATACACACCTTTATGTGTAACTTCTCATTATTCACGGGTAAATGCAGATAAAAGGTCGTCATTCCCGAAGTCTGTTATCGGGAATCTACGTT
>DAOVWV010000021.1 GCA_030636485.1 Methyloprofundus sp. | reverse complement strand
TATCTGTTTATGCAGGACAGGTTTTATCCTTTACACCTGTTAGTGAAGCTGAAGATTTAATGTTTGTCAGTGATAATGCCTATTTTAAGGAAGGTAAAGCCATTAAAGGCGGGATTCCTATTTGCTGGCCCTGGTTTGGTGCTGCACCTGAGTCTGATGATACTCATCAAGCTAGAGGAGCAGATCATGGGTTTGTACGCAATGCTTTGTGGTCGGTTTTATCGACGACTGCATTAGACAATGGGGAGTCTAAAATAGTTCTGGAGTTTGTGGATTCAGAAGAAACCCGACTAATCTGGCCTTTTCAGTTTCACCTTTCTCTGGAAATAATCATTGGCGATTCACTAAGGCTTGAATTATTAACACGTAATACAGGAAACCAGGCTTTTTCTATTACTGAGGCATTACATAGTTATTTCAATGTCGGCGATATAACTCAAGTAAAGGCGCTAGGGTTGGAGCAGACTGAGTATGTAGATAAAAATAAAAACTTTGCTAAAGCCTTCCAAGAGGGAGCGATTACAATTGCAACAGAAACTGACCATATTCATACTGATATACAACATAAGCTGCTCATAGATGATCCCGTCTTTAAGCGCAGGATTGAAATAAGCTCTTCTGGCAATAACAATGTGGTGGTCTGGAACCCCTGGGCTAAAGGTGCGGCGGCAATGAAGGATCTGGATAAGGATGATTATAAACATTTTATTTGCCTGGAAGTTGCAAATGCTGCAACAGACAGTGTGGAAATTCAGCCCAATAGCGAACATAGAATGAATGCGAATTACCGTATTGTTTAACAATGTGTCGATGACGACAAGCTTATTGGAGCTGCATAAATAATCCAGGCACCTGTAGGACGGCTTTATCCACACTATGCGGCTAAAGCCGCTCCTATATGCAAGTATCATATAATCCTTTAGTCACGCCCCTATGCAAGGTATACTTATCGAACATTAGCGATAAACCTACAGGTGCTTTCAATGCCCGTTGATATTTTAGCTACATCCTCTCGGTACTTTCACCTATCTCCATTGCAATCAACATGTTGCAAGTCATTAAGGGCGATACCTTTATTGACTTAAATCTTTTAATGCCTAATTAATAACAATAATAAACGGAGAAAATTATGAATGACTATTTAAAACGCATTGCCAATTACTTTTTAATTGGAGTCTTTGCCTTTATCCCTGTCGTGGTTATTTTGCAAATTGTACTATTTATGAAAGAATTCATTTCTGGTACTTTTCAGATAGTGTATGGTTACTGGGATAATTACCTGCTCACCATTGCCATCTTTATCTTTAGCTTTTATCTGTTTGTTTATATTGGCTATCGGCTAACAAAGGTTGAAGGCTCCTGGGTAATTCGCGTCATTGACAATATTATTAACCGTATCCCACTATTAAATTCAATTTACCGGGTCACCAAAAAAGTCGTCAATCTATTTTCTGGACATGAAAGCAAGGGAGCCCGTGAAGTTGTTTTTACCGAATACCCCAAAGATGATGTCTGGGTACCTGCTTATGTGACCAACAAAGTTGATGATATGTATATTCTGTTTATTCCGACCTCACCTAATCCGACCTCTGGTTTTACCGTGATTGTGCATGAATCTAAAATCATCAAATCAAAAATGAATATTGAAGAAGCAACCAGCTTTATCATTAGTGTTGGTGTTGATTTCAATCATATTGATAATTTACAAAAACTAAAGGCAAAATAATATTTACCCACATGCCTAATACGCCTTAATTATCTATGAACAGTATTGAAACCATCAGTATAAATGACCTTGCCTTATCACTCATTCCGGCATTACTGGTTTTATTGCTTATTTCACGCTGGTCACTGAGTGTTGGGCATTCAGTATATGCGCTAATGCGTATGTTGGTTCAATTAGCGCTGGTGGGGTATGTATTAACGTTTATATTTGATTCACAAGACAGTTACTTCATTTTACTGATTCTGTTTATTATGTGTTTTGCCTCTAGCTGGATTGCTTTGGGTACGGTTGCCGGACAGCGTTTAACATTATATAAATACGCTTTCCTGTCGATTGCTTTAGGTGGAGGGTTTACACTGCTTTTAATTACGCAAGGGACTCTCTCTGTTACACCTTGGTATGAGCCACACACTATTATACCTATTGCGGGGATGGTTTTTGCGAATTCCATGAACAGCGTCAGTCTGGCGGCGGAGCGATTACAGGCGGAGATTCAGATGAAAGATAACTATACTCAGGCGCGCAATACTGCGTTTCAAACAGCGATGATTCCGGTTATTAATTCTTTGTTTGCGGTAGGTCTGGTTTCTTTACCAGGTATGATGACAGGGCAAATTCTTTCGGGTATCTCACCCTTTATTGCGGCACGTTATCAGGTGATGGTCATGGCAATGATTTTTGGCTCATCAGGCCTATCTACAGCCTTATACCTGAACTTCGTTAAATCGTATTACACGAGGCTTGACTCATGAGGTTTAAAAGTGCTTATTCTTTTTCCAATACTGCGGCAGTACAACGCCACCTTGCCCGGCATCAAAAGGTACTACAGATTGTTTTATCGGTGACTCCTGAGCAGATTAAGCCGCATATAAAAAGCTGTGTGATTAATCATAATACACTCTTAATTTATGTCAGTTCTGCAAGCTGGGCTTCACAGCTACGCTTTTTTCATGCGCAGATAAAAGCGGCCGTTAATACTCAGAGCACTGAAAAAGTGCAACAGATACGCATTAGACTTCTTTCGCCAGATCCCTATAAAGCTGAAAAGAAATCTGAAAAAATAATCCCCTCGGCGGAGACTATTGACTTGCTGGGTAATAATGCGTCAACGGCGAAAGAGGGTAAGCTGAAAGATGCTTTATTAAAATTAAGCCAGACATTAAAGAAAAAGAATCAATAATTTTTTTACCATGAAGAACGTGCTTCTTTTTTCTGTATGACAATCCGCTCTTCATGGTAAACCCCATCACATCTTAGTGGGTAGTCTCGTTGCTGGGTTATTCACCAGCGCGGCTTTCGGCAGAGCGCATAAAGGGAATTGGCGCATCGTCGTCATTTTCGAAGGTTATCGTTTCCCAGGCATCAGGGTTAGCCATCAGTGCCCGTAAAAGCTGATTATTCAAGCCATGCCCTGATTTATAGCCTTGATACTCACCGATTAAGCTGTGCCCTAATAAATATAAATCGCCGATGGCATCCAGCATTTTATGTTTGACAAATTCATCAGCATAACGCAGTCCACCTTCATTGAGTATTTTGTCATCATCAATAACAATGGCGTTATCTAGGCTTCCCCCAAGTGCCAGGTTATTTTCTCTTAAAAACTCTATATCTTTCATAAAACCGAAAGTACGTGCGCGACTCACCTCTCTGACAAAGGTCGTGGATGAAAAGTCCATCGTTGCAGTCTTTACATTCTCATCAAATGCCGGGTGTTCAAAATCAATGGTAAAGGTGAGTTTAAATCCATCCATAGGTAAAAATGCTGCCCACTTATCGGCATCATGTACTTTAACTTCTTGTTTGATCTTAATATACTTCTTAGGTGCATCCTGCTCCTGCACACCTGCCGATTGAATTAAAAACACAAAGGGTCCCGCACTACCATCCATAATGGGCACTTCAGCGGCAGTGACATCAATCAATGCATTATCTATTCCCAAACCTGCCATTGCAGATAATAAATGTTCAATGGTCGATATTTTTACTTTATCCTTGACCAGAGTAGTGGATAAGGTTGTTTCACCCACATTATGCGGGATAGCATCTATTGTGACGGGCTCGGCCAAATCAACCCGCCTGAATTTAATGCCGCTATCAATAGCCGCGGGATGTAATGTCAAATAGATTTTATCGCCGGTATGCAGTCCAACCCCGGTTGCTCTAATCGTATTTTTTAATGTTCGTTGTTTAATCATAAGCTTTACCTAATATCAGCCTGTTCTTGTGAAATAGGCCGAAATAATGTGCATACACATCGTCTCTTTGCTGTGCATGTATGTGTTATAGGTGATTATACTATGTAGCAGTTATGCAAATACAGAGCTGCTATCAAACAATGACTCATAACGTTGCATATTTAAGCTAATCTGCCTGACGGCGTAGAAACGCAGGAATATCCAGGTAATCCATATCTGTATTATCTTTGGGCTGTACTCCGTAACGTTTCTCTGACTTCTCTTTGTTATTGCGTACCACTGTCGGTGAATCAAACTTTGAATAATTTTCTTCACCCACGTTAGCATCAGGTGTAACAATGGAAACGGGGGCATTACTAACGGCTTTTTGCTCATCCCCCATGCCTGTTGCAACCACGGTCACTTTAATTTCATCACCGAGGCTTTCATCTATTGCCGTACCAATTTTAATAATCGCATCATCGGAAGCAAAAGCATGGACAATATTACCCACCTCATCAAACTCTGCAATACCCATATCAGCCGCTGAAATATTAACCAGAATACCTCGGGCACCCTGTAAGTTAATATCTTCCAACAATGGGCACTTTGTCGCTTTTTCTGCCGCTTCACGCGCTCTGTTTTCACCGCTTGCGATGCCTGTCCCCATAATTGCGGCTCCCATGTTCGTCATCACGGTTTTAACATCTGCAAAATCAACATTAATCATGCCTGGGCTAGTAATCAACTCGGTAATACCCTGAACAGCATCCAGTAAAACATCATTAGCAGCGGCAAAGGCCCCTTTCATTGACACTTTGGCATCTAATACTGACAATAATTTTTGATTAGGTATCACAATCAATGAGTCAACACAGTTTTCTAGTTCGGCAATCCCGGCTTCGGCAACTTTTTTCTTCTGCTTACCTTCAAAGTCAAATGGCTTGGTGACCACGGCTACGGTTAGAATATTGAGTTCCTGGGCAATTTCAGCGATGACCGGAATTGCTCCAGTCCCTGTCCCACCGCCCATTCCGGCGGTTAAAAACAGCATATTGGCACCTTCAAGCACTTCACGAATCAAGTCCTTATTCTCTTCTGCTGCTTCCTTACCGACCGCTGGGTTAGTGCCTGCGCCAAGACCTTTGGTTAATTCAGCACCTAGCTGAATGACAGCTTCAACATCCAGACGGTGTAATGCCTGTGCATCAGTATTGGCACAAACAAAGTCTACGCCTTCAATATTACTATTGACCATATGATTAACGGCATTACCACCGCCACCGCCTACACCGATGACCTTGATCACCGCATTTTCCATTCCTAAATCCATCAATTCATATTTCATTATTCCCACCCTGTTATATTCTATAAATATATGTTAAAAATTATTCTTAAACCAAGCTTTCATTCTTGCAATAATTCCGTCTCCGGTTTCAGATAAATGTTCCCCGCTCATTAAGTGGTCCCTTCCGTATAACAACAAGCCCACCCCGGTTGAGTGCACAGGATTTTTTATAACATCGGTTAAACCCGACACATGCTGAGGAAGTCCTAAGCGTACCGGCATATGGAAAATTTCTTCTGCCAGTTCTACGAGGCCCGCTACTTTTGAGCTTCCTCCCGTCAAAACAATCCCCGCAGTTATTAACCGTTCAAAACCACTACGCTCTAATTCAGCCTGAACTAATAGCATTAATTCTTCGTAGCGAGGCTCTATAATTTCCGCAAGGCTCTGGTGTGATATCTTTCTTGGCGGCCGGTCGCCAATACTTGAGACATCAATCGCGACATTGGCATCTGCCAGTTGTGTTAATGCGCAGGCATAAGCCCGCTTTATTTGTTCGGCACTTTGTGTTGGCGTACGTAAAGCAACCGCAACATCATTAGTGACCTGATCACCTGCTATAGGGATAACGGCCGTATGTTTAATCGCTCCATGTGAAAAAATGGCAATATCCGTTGTCCCACCACCGATGTCAATCAGGCAGACACCGAGTTCTTTTTCATCTTCAGTGAGTACTGAAAAGCAAGAGGCTAATTGTTCTAAAACAATATCATCCACTTCTAAATCACAGCGCCGTATACATTTGATAATATTCTGTGCGGCACTGCCACTCCCTGTTACCATATGCACTTTTGCTTCCAGGCGTATCCCTGACATGCCAATCGGTTCCTTAATGCCTTCTTGCATATCAATCACGAACTCCTGTGGCAAAATATGCAGAATTTTCTGGTCTGCCGGAATCGCAACGGCACGTGCGGAATCTATGACACGATCCACATCATACTGCGTGACTTCCTTATTTTTGATGGCAACGATACCATGCGAGTTTAAACTCTTGATATGACTGCCGGCAATGCCGGCATACACCGAGGTAATTTCACAGCCAGCCATTAACTCAGCTTCTTCGACTGCCCGTTGAATTGAGCTCACCGTCGATTCCAGATTAATCACGACCCCTTTTTTTAACCCACGGGAAGGCGTAGAGCCTAACCCAATAACCTCAACTTCACCACTTTCATTTACTTCCCCAACGATAGCGGCAACTTTAGATGTTCCAATATCCAAACCAACAATTAAATTTCGCTCTATTTGTTTTGCCATTTTTTTGCCTTTGCGACTACTTTTTCAGGCTGCCTAAAGGCAGTTTATTATTATTCTTACCAGATAACCTGTTCATTTTCACGCCACCTTACGGCAAAGCCATTTGGGTAACGTGTATCTATATACGCTATTTTTTCTACAAGCTCTGAGCCTGTCACCGTTAAAGCCTGCATTAAACGGGTAAATTTCTGTAATGGCTGAAAGCGGCCCAACTCAATAATCATGCCATTTTCCATCTCTAGCCACCATGACTGCCTTTCACTCACTCTAAACTCTGCCAGGTATAAGCCTTGATCCATTAAGCTTAATTTCAGACCATCCATTACCTGTAGCATTTGTAGTCGCTGTGCGATTGGCGCATACAATACCGGCAATGATTGAAATCTATCTATATTCCGTGGCTTAAAAATATCTCCCCTGATATTTAATAAGCTCCCTACTTGCCAGCGTACTACCGGCTGTTGCTCATAGACTCTTAACTTGAGTCTATCTGGCCATATTCTTTGCACCTTGACTTTTTCTGTCCAGGGCAAATCCATAATTGCAAGTTGTATCGCCTGTAAGTCTACTGAAAAATACCCCCGCTGTAACAGTGGACTAATTGTCTTTTTTATATCTTGCTTATCTATATACTGGAATGCTCCCTCAACCTGTACATAGCGGATCGGAATGGTGTCTGCCATTACCTTCTGTAACATGGGTCTAGCGAGTAATAGCGTGATTATAATAAAAACAAGCAGCGCAGTTTGTATTTGAATGCGCTTATTAATCACTTAAAACTCGTTTCTAGAATGCGCCACACCAACTCATCAAAATTAATACCGGCCTGCCTAGCAGCCATAGGCACTAGACTGTGGTCGGTCATTCCCGGAACCGTATTGACCTCGATCAACTGCACCTGTTGTTGTGCATCAATAAACAAATCAACACGTCCCCAGCCAGTCACCCCGAGTACCTGACAGGATTCAAGTGCTAACTCTGCCAACGTCCGCTCAATTTCAGCACTTAGACCAGACGGGCAGTGATACTGAGTGGTATCGGCCCGGTACTTGGCATCAAAATCATAAAAAACATTTGGGGTCTGTAGGCGGATAATTGGCAATGCTTCACCCTTTAAGACTCCAACGGTATATTCTTCCCCCTGTACCCAGGCCTCTGCATAGACTGCACACTGGTATTGCGCCGCCTCTTGCCATGCACTATATAGCTCACCCTGGTTCTCTGCGCGGCTCATACCAAGGCTGGAGCCTTCCAGTGCCGGTTTGACAATGACCGGAAATCCCAGCTGAGCAATGCATTTTTCTATATCACTTTTGTGCTGTATCAAAAACCATTTTGGCGTTGTTAACCCCGCTCCTTGCCAGCACAGTTTAGTGCGCAATTTATCCATACTCAGGGCTGAAGCAAGAACACCGCTACCGCTATAAGGTATTGCCAGAGTATCCAGTATGGCCTGTAATACCCCATCTTCTCCTCCCCGGCCATGCAGCATATTAAAGACGCGATCTATCGCGGTATTTTCTAATACCTGCAAAGCGGTCGTTTGTACATCAATGGCGACTGCATCAATCCCATTGCGTAATAAGGCTTGATAAACGGCATTACCACTGTTTAAAGAGATTTCACGCTCAGCTGCAACGCCGCCCATTAATACAGCAACGCGACCAAAGTCTTTTGCCTGTTTTATGACAAGGGCCTTCATGCGGATTTATCTCCTATAATGCAAACTTCAGTATGTAGCTTAATCGCGTGTTGTTTAGCCACTTCAGTTTGTACATATTCAATAAGCTGCTCAATATCCCTGGCTTTTGCATTCCCTGTATTCACTATAAAATTGGCATGTTTCGATGAAACCTCGGCACCACCAATGGTATAGCCTTTTAAGCCACTCGCCTCAATCAATCGTGCCGCAAAATCGTTAGCAGGGTTTCTAAACACTGAACCACAGCTAGGTAAATTAGTTGGTTGGGTTGTTGCCCGTTGTGCCAGCAATTTTTTAATTTTTTTCTGACTCGCCTGACTGCTACCCCCCTTCTTTAAGCTTAAAACCGTCGATAAAAAACAGGCTGTTCCCCCGCCTTTTACAGTACGATAGCCTACTTTAAATTCATCTGCATTTCGCTGGGCTGTTTTACCCCCAATAGAGAGCATTTCAACGCTATCGACCAGATCCCATGTTTCAGCTCCAAAAGCACCTGCATTCATTTTTAGTGCTCCCCCCATAGTACCGGGTATTCCCGCAAAAAATTCAGCACCAGATAAGCCATGCTCCGAGCAAAATCGTGCCACATGCGCACAAGGCACGCCGCACTCGACATAAACCGTGGTATCGTCCAGCATCTGCATTTGCTTAAGCTTCCCCCGGGTATTAATCACGGTTCCGCGTATTCCGCCATCCCTGATTAACAGGTTACTTCCCATGCCCAGCCAGACTACCGGTTCATCTATATCTAATTCAGCTATAAACAGCTCTAGGTCAGGCTTATCAGCAGGGATATACATACGATCCGCCTCACCACCCACACGCCAACTGGTATATTTTGCCATTTTCTCAGCGTGCAATAACTGCCCGCGTAAATTCGAGTTAGCTATTGTCATGCCTATACCAGCGCTTGCAGTTGCTGTGGCAATTGCATGGCAATATGCCCGACATTTCCTGCTCCCATTGTCAATAAAACATCATCAGGCTGAAGTATGCCCGCCAATATCTGCGCCAAATCCTCTATATCTTCGACAAACACTGGATCTACTTGTCCACGAATGCGAATAGCCCGACTTAGTGCGCGTCCATCCGCACTGGTAATCGCCTCTTCACCTGCCGGATAAACCTCTAATAAAATCAATACATCAGCTGTCGAAAGTGTACTGACAAAATCTTCGAATAAATCCCGTGTTCTGGAATAGCGGTGTGGCTGAAAAATCACCACTGAACGTTTCCCCGGCCATGCCTGTTTTAATGCCGCTAATGTTGCCGCCACCTCCCGTGGGTGATGACCATAATCATCAACCAAAGTGACTAGGCCATGCTTTAAAGTAATCTCACCATTCAATTGGAAGCGCCGTGCCACCCCTTTAAACTCAGCCAGGCTTTTAATAATGGCCTCATCCTCGACATTCAATTCTGTCGCAATACTGATTGCCGCCAAGGCATTTAACATATTGTGCAATCCAGGCATATTCAACGTCACCTGAATATCTTTATGCCCATCCCAGCGCTGTACTAAAAAAGAGGTATGCATACCCTGCTGTTTAATATTAACCGCTCTTACATCGGCCTCTTTTTGGGTGCCATAAGTCCTGATGGGTTTAGATAATTGCGGCAATATCTCACGTACACCGGCATCATCAATACATAACACTAGCAACCCATAAAATGGCACATGGTGTAAAAATTCAATAAAGGTATCTTTTAACCGACTAAAACTCCCTTCATAGGTTTCCATATGATCTTGATCAATATTGGTCACCACGGCCAGCATAGGCTGTAGATGTAAAAAGGAAGCATCACTTTCATCTGCCTCAGCAACCAGATACTGCCCCCGCCCCAGCTGTGCATTTGTCCCCACACTATTGAGCCGGCCACCAATAACAAAGGTTGGATCCAGACCCGCCTCTGCCAAAATGCTCGCCGCCAGACTCGTTGTGGTGGTTTTTCCATGCGTACCTGCAACGGCAATACCAAAACGGAAACGCATTAACTCGGCTAGCATTTCGGCACGGGGAATCACTGGAATACGGCATTCATACGCCCGCTTTACTTCAGGGTTGTGTTTATTAACCGCCGTTGAGGTGACCACCACTTCAACCTGATTAATATTTTCCGCATTATGACCAATAAAAATACGTACCCCCGCTTTTTGCAGGCGCTCTGTCACCGGACTTGCTTTAATATCTGAACCAGATACCTGATAGCCCAGATTAGACAAAACTTCGGCAATACCACTCATGCCAGTGCCGCCTATACCCACAAAGTGAATACGCTGGATATCGCCCAATGGCTGCCGGATAATTAAATTTTCAGAAACCTTCATCTTGCTTCCAACCTACATTGCTCGGCAACACTCTGTGTTGCATCTAACTTTGCGCTTTGTTTTGCCGCTGTTGCCATAGATTCTCTGTGTGTTTTGCAATAGCTAATTTGCTCAGCCAAAAAACGGGCTGTTAACTGCTGCTGATTAATCAATATGCCTGCCCCCGCATCAACCAGATACTGTGCATTTGCTGTCTGGTGATCATCTATTGCATAAGGGTAGGGTACCAAAATACTGGGCAGTCCCATTGCGGCGACTTCACTGATGGTCATTGCTCCCGCACGACAAATCACTAAATCAGCCCAGCTATATGCATCGACGACATCATCTATAAAATCAGTCACCGTCGCTTCAATTGCTTGTTCTCTATAAGCGGCCTCTACCTGCTGCCGCATGGCTGACCCCGTTTGATGACGTACGCTTACATTATCGACTAAAGTCAGAGTTTCAGGAAGCACCTCATTTAAACGCTGCGCCCCTAAGCTTCCTCCCATCACCAATATATGTAAGCTATCTGCCTGAGTCCTTGTTAGCTCATTTTGCTGTAAAAAAAGTTTACGCAAAGGGTTCCCGGTAAAAATGGCTTTCCTGTTTATGGCAAAACTGTCAGGGAAAGCCTGTAAAACTTTATTTGCGATATTGGCAAGCAAGCGATTAGTTGTCCCCGGAATTCTGTTTTGTTCATGAATAACGAGGGGAATACCCATGACTTTTGCCATCAAACCACCAGGCCCGGCCACAAAACCTCCCATGCCCAGCACCACATCTGGCTTTCTTTGGCGTAATATTTTGCCCGCTTCCATACAGGCTTTTAAAAGCATCCAGGGCATTTTAAAGAGCGCAAGCAAGCCTTTACCACGCAAGCCATTGACACTTAACCAGTCTATTGCAATATTGTTGGCAGGAATGATACGACTTTCCATGCCCTTATGTGTTCCTATCCAGCTAACTTGCCATTGCTGTTCCATCAACTGGTGTGCAACGGCCAATGCTGGAAATACGTGACCACCCGTGCCTCCTGCCATGATGACAATACGTTTGCTCATACCTGTTGTTCCTCTGTTGCTTTTAAGGCCTGCATTTCACTATTGACTCTAAATAGCATTGCCATGGCACAGCACATCACAATCATGCTACCGCCACCATAGCTCATGAAAGGCAGGGTAAGGCCTTTAGTCGGCAACAGCCCCATATTCACTCCCATATTGACAAATGATTGAAACGCAAACCAGATACCCAGCCCATAAGCAATAAAGGCACAAAATTTTTGTCCTAACTGCTCTGCCAACATACCGATAACAAATGCCCGCCAAACGATCAGTGAAAATAAAACAATCACACTGATCACACCCGCAAGGCCAAGCTCCTCGGCAATGACCGAAAATAAAAAATCGGTATGCGCTTCGGGTAAATAAAACAGTTTCTGTATCCCACTGCCCAGCCCCACACCGAAGCATTCACCCCGGCCAAAGGCAATCAGCGCCTGTACTAATTGAAAGCCGTTACCAAAAGGGTCTTCCCAGGGGTGCAGAAAACTTGTCACCCGGGCAGAGCGGTAGCCGGAAAAAACAATCGCTAGAACGACAGCCACTAACACGGCAATCATTAATAAAATAAATTGTTGCATCCGTGCACCACCGAGAAACAAAACCCCCATTGCGATGGTTAAAATAACCAC
>DAOVWV010000174.1 GCA_030636485.1 Methyloprofundus sp. | reverse complement strand
GTCATTCCTGCATGCCGTTAGCAGGAATCTATGTTCAACGTAGATTCCCGACAACAGACTTCGGGAATGACGACCTTGTTATCTGCATTTACCCGTGAATAATGAGAAGTGTTCTCGTTCCTGCACTACCTACCATTACCAGAAAAGCTCCCCATGCTCATTGTGGCGGTCGAGTTTATATAAACCACGCCTCCAACAGCTAATAAAAAAGCAATAATCAGCACTATTCTTTTGGTTTCTTTTGGTATTTTCATCACTTAAAGCCTCGTAAGTTAGCTGAATTCAGATACTCAATGCAATCAAGTCGATTTGTATGGCTTAAAACCATACCCGTAGTTTACTCACTTTTAACCGGCGTTGGCAATTTATATACCAAAATCATTGTGACAAAAAAAGGGCGCAATATCACCGATATTGCGCCCTAAAAAGCGGTATCCAAATACTCTCAACCTAGCCGCTTTAGCTCCCTTATTGATATCATTGGAGGGAGTAAAAGAAAATTAAAGCCAGCAAGTTAATCGCAACTCAATAAAAGCTCTAAAAATATTACTTACCTGAATTGGTAAATTCAGGATAGGCTTCCATTCCACATTCTGAATAATCCACACCCTGGTACTCTTCTTCTTCTGTCACACGGATACCAATCACTAATTTAATGATGTACCAAGCGATGATGCTGCTGACAAATACAAAACCAAAAATGGTTGCAATACCAATCAACTGAGCACCGATAGTCGCATCAGGGTTGGAGAAACAAACAGCTAACAATCCCCAGATACCGACAACGCCATGGACAGAGATAGCACCCACTGGATCATCAATCTTTATTTTATCCAGACCAATAATGGCGAAGACAACCAGGATACCAGCAACCGCACCGATAATGGTCGCTAAAAATGGCGTTGGTGTTAATGGCTCCGCAGTAATCGCGACTAAACCCGCCAATGCACCGTTCAATGTCATTGATAAATCAGCCTTGCCAAATAAAAGGTGCGCAGTAAAGAGTGCAGAAATCACACCACCGGCTGCCGCTGCATTGGTATTAACAAAAACCATGGCAACCGCATTGGCTTCACCAATATCAGAAATTTTAAGCTCAGAACCACCATTAAAACCAAACCAGCCTAACCATAGAATAAACATACCTAATGTCGCTAATGGCATATTACAACCAGGAATCGGGTGAATTTCACCATTGGGTCCGTATTTACCTTTACGTGCCCCCAGTAATATAACGCCCGCTAATGCAGCAGTCGCACCACATAAGTGCACTACACCAGAGCCTGCAAAATCTAAAAAGCCGAGTTGATCAAGAAATCCTGCACCCCATTTCCAATAGCCTTGAATCGGGTAGATAAAGCCTGTCATGACCACTGCAAACGCTAAAAATGCCCATAACTTCATCCGTTCAGCGACAGCACCTGAAACAATCGACATCGCTGTTGCAACAAAAACGACCTGAAAAAAGAAATCAGCCATTGATGAGTAATAGGTATCCCCATTACTTTTTAAAACATCAGCTGCTGTATGATCTGAGCCTAACAAGAATCCCATACCAGGCCAAACACTATTAACCGCTTCTGCCGGATACATAAAATTGTAACCACACAACATATACATCGTACAGGCGATGGCAAATAACGCGACATTCTTGGTTAAAATTTCAGTGGTGTTTTTTGCCCTTACCAGTCCCGCTTCTAGCATGGCAAATCCAGCCGCCATCCACATGACAAAAGCACCACTAATCAAGAAATAAAACGTATCTAACGCATAGCTCAGTTCAATCAACTTATCGACTTGTTCCATATGTATTACCTCATTCTCTTAATTTATTGTTATATCGCTTCATTCCCAGTTTCACCCGTACGGATACGAATCACCTGCTCTAAATTGGTCACAAATATTTTCCCATCACCAATTTTTCCGGTATTGGCAGCACTGGCAATGGCTTCTAATGCCTGATCAAGTAAGTCATCAGAAACAGCCGCTTCGATTTTTGCTTTAGGTAAAAAATCGACCACATACTCTGCACCACGATAGAGTTCAGTATGTCCTTTTTGACGACCAAAACCCTTTACTTCAGTGACTGTTACACCTGCAAGCCCTATATCAGACAAAGCTTCACGCACATCATCCAATTTGAAAGGTTTAACAATTGCTGTAATTAATTTCATTTATGTCTCCATAATTTAAGAAGTTCTCAAATATTAAAGCAAACTATATGCCAACATTTAAGTTATTGTTTTAATGATTACAAACGATACAAACCCATTTTTGCGCACATAACTGGTGCGCACCAAATACAAGCCGCACCAAACCAGCACAACTCAATGATTTTTCCCTACCCCACCCTTGCCTTATCTTTTATTTACAATAACTTATAAACTGGCATATAACATGCTTATTTAATTTCGGGAAACAAACTGGCTAACAACGTAAGATAGGGCTGCGGCAGCGACAGAAGTGCTATTTCTAAAATAGCAATAGCTAAAGCTATTGTACTCCTGTATAGCGCATTAAATCTCTGTTGTCCCGCTTTAAGTTCGTCACCAACAAACCTGTAAACAGTTAGCACTCTGCAATCCTTACATTACTTAGAATAATGCTGGCTGTTTACATACCTGTAGATCACTTTTTAATTAATTATTCAGGATGATATATGAACAATACATCAGTTTTTAAGCGAACCTTGCTTAGTAGTGCCATTCTCTTGGCAAGCTTTCAAGTCTCTGCATCAGATGCCCCCGGCATGATTGAGGCACTTAGCGACTTCAGCATCAATGACACATCATTTATGCAAAAAACAGGTTTTGAAGTCGGTCTTTGGGCTTCTGGTGGTGTTACCGGGAACTCCAACGGAAATACCAATGCGCCTGTCCTTTTCAACGACCGTGTTAATGAATTTAACCTCAACCAGCTAAATTTCTATATTGAACGTGCGGTTGATACCGACGGCGACAGCTGGGATATCGGGGGACGCATGGACTTTATGTATGGTACTGACGCTCGATTTACCCAGGCATCTGGCTGGGACTCTAACTGGAACGATAACGACGGTTACTACGATATTGCCATGCCGCAATTATATGTTGAAGTTTTTGCGCCTATCGGCAACGGTATCACTGCTAAATTAGGTCATTTCTATACCACGATTGGTAATGAGGTTGTGACTTCGCCAGATAACTTCTTCTATTCACATGCCTACACCATGCTGTACGCTGAACCCTTCACCCATACCGGTGCGCTATTCAGCTATGACATCAACGACAACTTCTCCATTAATGGGGGAGCTGTGATGGGCTGGGACAATATGACTGAAAATGCGGGTGCATGGAGCTTCTTAGGGGGCGGTAGCTGGACCAGTGACAGCGAAGCAAGCTCTGTCACCGTGCAATTGATCAGTGGAAACCAAAGTGATACTGAGAGCGGTAACACAACGATGTACAGCATTGTTGCCACCCACGATATTACTGACAACTTCCATTATTTGCTACAACATGATTTCGGTACGCAAAAATATTCAAATGGTGAGAGCGATAACTGGTTTGGTATTAACCAGTATTTTACCTACGATATCAACAGCAAACTGTCTGTTGGTTTACGTGCAGAATGGTTTAACGATAAAGGCAATGCACGTGTCAGCAATACAGGTGCCAATTACCTAGCTGCATCAGTCGGGCTTAACTATTCGCCGCTTAGCTGGTTTAAACTGCGTCCAGAAATTCGTTATGACTGGGCTGATGAAGATGTCTTTAACAGCGGTGTCGATAACGACCAAATCGCAATTGCTATGGACATGATTGTTACATTTTAATTTGCGTTAACGACAGACTTCAGTCGTTAAAAGGCTGCACTGATTTCAGTGTGGCCTTTTTTATATCTGCAACAACTCTTTGACTACGCGCCCTCCCCTCCAATACCCTCGGCAAGTTCATAAACTTAATTCTCTACCGGAAATAAATGCTTTAGCAGATTCCAGCGTGGCTCTTGTTGCTGAGTGTTTTCTCCCTGAATCCAATGCCTGAACAATGTATCTATCGTACCATCCGTTTGTTTTAACTTAATCCAGGTGCTAATAAAGTGCTCCAGCATCAAGTCCTTTCCTCCTACGGCAATGACCAGCGGTGCCCCCTGATGAGCCGAAAAAGGCGTGACCACATCATAATCAGGGTTGAGCAATGTCCAGGCTGCTCCGGCTTCGGCACTGGTAAGCAAAACCTGCTGACCAAATTCTGGAAAATTAAAAAAATCAGCTTCCGAGTCTAACTCCGTCACTTTAAAATCAGGAAAAAGATGATTGATTCGCGCCGCAAAACTACTTCCTCTGCGTACTCCGATATGCACGTCTTTAAGATTTCTGTAACGCTTAATATCGCTGAACTGCTTACGCTTTTGATCAGGGACAACCAGTGCCATATGGGTATCTAAATAACTACGGCTATACAAGATACGTGTCGATGCAAGCAAGCCAGGATTGGGCGTAATACCTGAAACCGCAATATCAAAATGATCGTCCTCCAATTGCTGCAATAGATAACCACTTTCATAAGGTATAAATTCAATCGCGACCTGTATATCTTCAGCCAGATACATCATCAAGTCTATATCAAAGCCGACCAGTTGTGCCTCGGCATTGTAAAATGAAAAAGGTAAACTATCTTCATGAATCCCCACCCGGATAATACCGCGCTTGCGGATTCTATCTATCAAATACTGGTCAGGCAGTAATGCTTCTGAGTTTGGCATGGAAAGACTGGAAACAGTATGCTCAACACGATCATTTAAGAGCTGCATTTGCAATATTTGACTTTGTGGATGTTCAATATTACCTTGCTGCTCCAGAAAAGCC
>DAOVWV010000316.1 GCA_030636485.1 Methyloprofundus sp. | reverse complement strand
TGGTGGAGCCAGGCGGGATCGAACCGCCGACCTCAACACTGCCAGTGTTGCGCTCTCCCAATTGAGCTATGGCCCCATTGGGTACCACCTAGTTGAGTTCTATAATTATACATTCTTATTAATGCTTGTCTAGTTTTTATTTTCTTTTATATAATTTATTGCTCTTTCAAGCCGGCTTAATGTTTTTTCCCTACCCAATAATGACAAAGTAACATCAATGGATGGCGACATACCTGTTCCGCAAACAGCAACACGCAAAGGCTGTGCAACCTTACCCAACTTCAACTCTAATTGCTCGGCTATTTGCAAAACGATATCATGCAAGACCTCACCCTGCCATTCAGGTACTTTGGTAAACGCATCCAATAAGACCTGTAAAACCTCATCCGTTCCTTGCTTGAAATTTTTCTTGGCAGCTTTTGCATCATACTCAGAAAAATCCTGATAAAAATAAACACTGGCATTGGCCATTTCAACCAGAGTTTTACTACGTTCTCGCTGCGCCTTGACTAACTCGACTAATGCCGGCCCTTGAGTCTCAGCATCTATGCCACGTTGCTGCATATGCCATTGCAGATGTTTTGCAACCAATTCAGGATCAGAGTTCATTATATATTGATGATTAATCCATAATAGCTTTTCTGTATTAAAAGCCGAAGCAGCGACATTGACCTGGCTTAAATCAAACAGTTCAATCATTTCTTCACGGCTAAATATCTCCTGATCACCATGAGACCAACCTAACCTGACCAGATAGTTCAATAAGGCTTCAGGCAAATAACCATCATCACGATACTGCATAACTCCGACAGCACCATGTCGCTTGGACAACCTCGCACCATCATCACCTAATATCATCGGCAGATGCGCATAATGAGGCAAGTCAGCACCCAATGCTTTTAAAATATTAATTTGTCTCGGTGTATTATTGACATGGTCATCCCCGCGTACCACATGGGTAATGCCCATATCCATATCATCGACGACAACAGTCAGGTTATAGGTCGGGGTACCATCCGTGCGTGCAATAATCAGATCATCTAATTCCTTATTCGCAACAATGATTTTACCTTTGACCAAATCATCAATAAGCACTTCACCCTCATCAGGATTACGGAAACGAATCACACGATTCAGTTCCGCCTGCTGCTCGGCATTATCACGACACTTGCCGTTATAACGTGGCTTTTGCTTATCCGCCATTTGCTGCTCACGCAAAGCATTTAATTCTTCCTTTGAGCAATAGCAGTAATAGGCATCACCTTGAGCAAGCAATTGCTGAATAATTTCATTATAGCGATCAAAACGCTGGGTTTGATAATAGGGTCCCTCATCATAATCCAGGCCTAGCCATTGCATACCTTCAAGAATCGCATCTACAGACTCCTGTGTAGAACGTTCTAAATCCGTATCCTCTATACGCAGCACAAAGCTGCCCTTATTTTTTTTAGCGTGCAACCAGGAAAATAAGGCGGTGCGTGCGCCACCCACATGTAAATAACCGGTTGGACTTGGGGCAAATCGTGTTTTTATGCTCATTACTTATAGTTTCTGTTTTAAAAATCGTTTTGAATATTCTACTGGAATTTGTTTAGAGGCTCTTAGCCGCATACTTTTATAGTTAAATGCAATCCCGCCTGCTGCGACATCATTTCTTCCTAAAATAGCTAAAGCAGTGCCATGTTTTTGTGCCGCTGCTTTTTCATACCACTGAGTTGCCGTACTAACACTTTGTTTAACGCCTAACCCCCGGTCATAGAGTGCCGCCATAAAGACCTCTGCCTCCACCAATCCCTGCTTAGCGGCTTTTAACATCCATTCTGCTGATAGTTGTGCATCTTTTTCCACGCCATTTCGACCCAGCTGATACATTGCTCCCATCTGAGCCTCAGCCAGGGCATTGCCCTGCTCTGCCTTCTGCCGGGTATCAGCGACAACATCTGCAAAACTACCATAACTGAACATCAATAAATATGCCATTAATATTAGTGTTTTTGCTACTTTCATTATCCACCTCCTTTATCTATTTTCTAGCCGCCTATTATTTCATGCTTAACAAGTAATTAGAATGATACTTTAAAAAAAACCTAAAGATGTTAGAATAGAATCTACCTAACATTTTTCAGGAGAGATCTATGCTTAAGAAAGTTATCCCATTAGCATCCGCTATTGGACTAGTCCTTTTATCGGGCTGTACCACTCAACCAACATCTTATCCGAGCTTTACTGCCGCACCTATTGCACAAAATAGTCCAACAGCTGCCTACACACAAAAAACCAATACGGTTTTTGTTATTTTAGATTCATCTGCATCGACTGCTGCTGCTTTCGAGGCTGACTCTTCAGGTGCTTCAAAATTAGATATAGAAAAACAATTCCTATATCGTTTTAATAAAACACTACCGACCAATGCCAATCTTTCATCAGGCTTACTAAGCTACGGCTTCGGTTCATGCGTAGGGTTTAATACCAGCGACCTTGGTCAAGGTATCACTCGCCATTCAACAGGTAATTTTCAAGCCAACTTAGATCAGGCATTATGTGCTAGCGGTGGCTCTCCACTAGACAGCGCACTAGCAGCTGCATCGACTGAGCTTGATAATGCACCCGGTAACATTGCATTATTAATCATCAGTGATGGACAGCAAGTCCCACCTAATACACTCGTTGAGGCTCAGGCACTAGAAAGTAAATTTGGCGACCGCTTATGTATTTATTCTGCATGGGTCGGCAATGAAGGCGAAAAAGATGGACAATTTGTCCTTCAGGAATTATCCAATATCGCTAACTGTGGAAACAGTGTTAACGCGGCTGATTTAACGTCTAGTTCAGCGATGGCTGGCTTTACTGAAAATATGCTATACACAAGAACAGCGCTTACACCGGCTCCTTATATTGCTCCTGTTGTCAGATCAACCGATGAAGATAACGATGGCGTTGATGATGCATACGACCAATGCCTAGGAACACCGACTGGCGCAGTTGTGAATTCACAAGGCTGTTGGTCTTATAGCAGAATTGACTTCGGTTTTGATGATACAACTATCTCACCAGCCTATGCCCCTCTATTTGACAATGCAGCGTATGTTTTACAACAACATCCAAGCATCACTGTAGAGCTTGATGGTCACACAGACAGCACTGGTCCTGAAGCATATAACCTAGGACTTTCAGAGCGTAGAGCGCAAGCCGTTAAAGATCATTTAGTAAACCAAGGTATTGATCCTAGCCGTTTAACCGTCAGAGGTTTTGGCGAATCACAGCCTATTGCTGACAACGATACTGCTGAAGGCCGCGCTGA
>DAOVWV010000030.1 GCA_030636485.1 Methyloprofundus sp. | reverse complement strand
GTTGCCCTTCTTGCGTCACTGACTTAAAGGCTATTTCCAGCAAACTGGGCAAACGCTTGTTCTGCGGTTCCCGTTCAATTGAAAGTGTATAAAACCCCCGTTTGCTCAGCCGTTTTAACAGAATATCAGTTTTGAGCGTAGGTAAAACCTGAGCAATGCTGATCTGCAATTCATGAACATCAAACCACGCTCTGAAAGTATTATTACAATAAAGTAATTGTAAGCTACGCCCATCACAAAACGCATAAGCATCATCAATCATATCAACACCCGGCTGAAATGAGAGTGCTGATAATGCAGCCTGCTCTTCTCGGTTTACTTCGCTAGTCATCGTTATTGGATATTAGTAATTAAGGGGTTGCAGACCTTAGGAAGCACACCAATCACCGAAAGATGCGCTTCGTTCCTCAGCACATCCTATACATGTACATTCTACTTAAGCTAGTGTCTATATTAGCCTTGCACTATTTGAGGTTTCAGCTCGGCTACCAGCGCAAGCAGGGTATCAATATCTTCCTGAATAACATCAAAGTCCTCCAGCACCTCTTCCAGCAACTCTGCCACCTCGGTAAAAGCCTCCTGAGTAATCTTTAAATAACGATGTACTTCAGTCAATTGCCTTGCATCATAATGAATTGGCCCACCCATAATGGATGAAAAAAACTTGGTTTGATGACTCATCAATTGCTGCATATCGACATTTTCAAAATATGGTTGCAGCACATCTGACCTTGCAATCTTTTCATATAAGCCATGCACGATTTTACTAACCGTCTCAAAACCACCATATTTGTCATACATACTTTCTGCCATTTTAGTACCTCGATAAATAGGAGTTGAAGCTATTATAATAGGGAACTAGTATACCTGAATTCTAATAATTGACTGTATACTAGAGAACACCCCATTAATATCAATAATAATAACAACTTATTTCATGTTCATTCCTTAGAAATATCATTTTATGAATATCAAACATTTTATTCTTACCCTCGCTTTCATGGTTTGTAGTGTCTCCATGCTATTATTCGTAACACCCGCAACAGGCAAACAAGGCATTTTAAGTCAGAAATAAGGGCTCATTAAATAAAAAGTTAATTGACCCTGGGTTACTATAAGATATATATTCTTGCATACACAAACATTAGCCCACCATGATTAATAAAGCTTTTTTTGCACAACAGCAACTCGCAGTAGGCCATAGCTTTAATGGGATTGTACAACAATATATACAAATACTTGCTGAGACTATACCCATCATTAAACAGTCATGGCAGGACAATGATTTACAAAAACTCAGTACAATTACACATAGATTAAAAGGGTCATCAGGCAGCATCGGAGCAGAGGTTTTATTTACTCAGCTAAAGGAAATAGAAAGACAGGCCAAGGCGGGTGAAAAAATAGATATTAAGCTTATTGAAAAACTGGAGCTTACTGCTAAACTTACGACTAAGGAATTATTTAGGGAGCTGTAATTGAGCAATGTCGAAAGATGGAATAAACAAAAACACGATTGATATAACAGAAAATTCATCAAAACCACTTATTCTTGTTGCCGAAGACGATGTAATAGCACGTACTATTACAACCAAAGTCTTGAAAAATCTTGGTTACCAGGTCATTGCCGCAGAAAATGGACAGCAAGCCGTTGACATTTGTTATGCAGAACATCCACAAATTATTTTAATGGATGGCGCTATGCCTGAAGTTGATGGCTTTGATGCCTGTCAGAAAATAAAACAGGCCAGCAATAAAAGCATTAGCAATATTCCTATCATCATCATCACCGCTTTGGAATCTGATGAAGCGATTGATAAAGCATTTGCAGCAGGTGCCGAAGACTATATCCCTAAACCCGTCAATTGGCATATCTTGGAACACCGACTCGATATATTGATTAAAAAACTTCAGGCAGAAAAATCTTTACGCCAAAGTGAAAAACGTTATGGAAATATTTTTGAAAACTCATTAACAGAAATTTTTGTTTTTGATGCCGCTAGCTACAAGTTCATAAAAATTAATCATGGAGCCTGTAAAAATATCGGCTATACCGCTACGGAATTAAGTGAACTCAGCTTTTTGAATATAACGCCAAAGCTGACACTGGTACAATTCGAAAAGCTCGTCAAGCCCCTGAGTTCAGGCACAGAAGAAATCATTCAATTTGAAACAACTTATCAACGAAAAAATGGCTCCACCTATGCTGTTGAAGTACATTTACAGTTAACTAAATTTTTATTAAAACCCGCCTTTGTTGCCATTATTCTTGATATTAGCGCAAGAAAAAAAGCAGAAGAGAAGCTTCAACTCTCAGCAAAAGTATTCAGTGAGACAAATGAAGGTATTACCATTACCGATGCCAAAGGCATTATTATTGATGTAAACCCTGCATTTTGTAAGATCACGGGCTACAACCGAGCAGAGGTGATCGGTCAAACATCGCGTATTTTAAGCTCTGGCAAACAAAGCCCTGAGTTTTACACAAAAATGTGGCGAGCAATCAATAAGCAAGGATACTGGCGGGGTGAAGTATGGAACCGTACAAAAAATGGCTCTCTATACGCCGAATTACTCTCCATCTCCCCTATTACTGATGAGTATGGAGACATATTACATTATGTAGGTATATTTTCAGACATTACTCACCTAAAACACCAACAAAAAACACTGGAACAAATGGCGCATTATGATGTGCTAACCCAGCTCCCTAACCGGATACTTCTGGCAGACCGTTTCACTCTGGCTCTTGCTCACAGCCAACGACAAAACACTCTGCTTGCAGTTTGCTTCCTTGACCTAGATCATTTCAAACCTATCAATGATACCTATGGTCATGAAACAGGTGACCAATTACTGATAGATGTGGCTGAGCGCATCAAGGCCAATATCAGAACTGAAGATACCGTTTCACGCCAGGGTGGTGATGAGTTTATTCTGCTGTTAGGTAGCCTTGACTCATTAGCCCAGTGCGAGAAATTACTACAAAGAATCATAGCATCACTCGCCCAGCCTTATATCATTGACGAACATGTCATTTCTATCAGTGCATCGGTAGGCATTACTTTATACCCCATGGATAATGCCGATGCCGACACATTAATGAGACATGCTGATCAGGCCATGTATCAGGCCAAACTGGCAGGCCGCAATCGTTTCTACCTATTCAATACGGAGCAAGATCAACAAAGCATCAAAAAAAACATTCAACTCAAAGAAATACAGCAAGCTTTATCAAACAATGAATTTTGTTTATATTTTCAACCTAAAGTCAATATGCAAACTGGCAAAGTATTTGGAGCCGAAGCTTTGATTCGCTGGAAACACCCAGAAAAAGGCTTGCTTCTCCCCGTCAAGTTTTTACCCATCATTGCAGAAACAGAGTTAGAAATTCACCTTGGCACCTGGGTTATTAACGAGGCATTACAGCAACTCACTTACTGGCAGGAGCAGGGTATTTTGCTTGAAGTCAGTGTCAATATTTCTGCCTATCATTTGCAATACCCCACGTTTATTACTGACCTTGAAACAGCGCTGGCATTATACCCAACAATACAGTCAGACTGTTTTCAACTGGAAATACTAGAGAGCAGTGCTTTAGGCGACCTAAAATTAATTAACCGCATTATCAAGACATGCACGCAGACCTTAGGTGTCAATATCGCTCTGGATGATTTTGGGACAGGCTACTCATCACTCACCCACATAAGGAACTTACAGGCACAAACCATTAAAATAGACCAGACGTTTGTCAGAGGTATGCTAGTTGACCCCAATGACTATGTGATTATTGATGCTATCATTGGACTAGCAGACTCCTTTAACCGCAAAGTCATTGCTGAAGGGGTTGAATCAACAGAACAAGGGTTGATGCTACTCATGATAGGTTGTACTGAAGCACAGGGCTATGGTATAGCGCAAGGTATGCCAGCACAAGACTTCCAAAACTGGTTAATCAACTATGTTCCAAATCAGCAATGGCTAACCTACGCAAAGAAGAACTGGACAGCAAACGACAAAAAGAAAAAACTGTTCAGGTTGGCTATGGGGCAGTGGCAACAACATTTTGAAAATAAAATCCTATCTTCACTGGACAGCCCTGAACAATGGCCTATTTTGACGAGAAACCACTGTCATTGTGGTATCTGGATTAAGCGTGCAAGGCAGGAGCAGATTTTTACAGACACTTGGCGACTAGAACTGGAAAAGGCACATAACCTTATGCATGACATTGCTGATGAGTTATACAATAAATACCGGAAAACCGAGATTAATCAAGCGAGAGAGGGCTTAAATGAATTTCAACTGGCTGTCCGGAATATGGATAGTATTCTGGAGCAATGTGAATAGTGAAGTTGCCGACTATCAACTTTTGTACAAGACTCTTTATCATTCTCTGTTATCTCAGCTTTTCTGTAGGCCATGCAAAGCCTGAGTTATCAAAACCGCTTAGTAAGGAGGAGCAAAGCTGGGTTAAGCGGCATCCACACATTACCATAGGTGTAGACCCTGACTGGGCTCCCTTTGAATATATTAATCAACAAGGTCAGGTAATTCAACGACAATGGATTGCCGTTAATTATGAACAGAAAATTGATTACACACTCTATGTCTATACCAGCCTTGCTGTACTCCTGTTTATAGTGCTTATTTTATTATGGAACTGGCGACTATCAACTGAAGTCAAAGCCAGAAAAGTTGCCGAAGCTGCATTATATGAAAGCCAAAAAATTCTACAGTACAAAAATAATATCCTGGAGCTACTCTCTAAAGGCAGCAGTCTAAAAATAATTTTAGAATCACTTATTACGCACCTGGAAAGTTCTCATCCAGAGATGATAGGCTCTGTCTTATTACTTGATAAACAAAAAAAACATTTGAATAATGGTGTTGCCATCAGTTTACCCGAGCATTATATGCAAGCAATTGATGGTATAAAAATTGGGCTAGGTGCTGGTTCATGTGGTACCGCCGCTTTCACAGGCGAACAAGTCATCGTTGAGAACATTATGACCCACCCTTACTGGGAGGGGTTTCAGGAACTGGCTCGGTCTGCCGGTGTAAGCGCCTGTTGGTCACAGCCGATTATATCCTCATGCAATGAAATACTAGGTACTTTTGCAATTTACTACCGACAACCCACCTCCCCTAGTCAATCAAATTTAAAACTTATCCATGAATTTTCTGTATTAACTGCACTCGCGATAGAAAATGTGCAAAGCAATGAAACACTTAAAAAACTCTCTCTAGCCGTGACTCAAAGTGCGAATATTGTCATCATCACTGACCGCAAAGGTATGATCGAATATGTTAATCCAAAATTTACCGAAGTGACTGGTTATTCTAGTGAGGAGGCAATAGGAAATACACCGGGACTTTTAAAGTCAGGTTTAACCGAGCAATCAGTTTATACAGGTTTATGGAGTGCCTTATTAGCGGGTAAAAAATGGCAAGGGGAATTTCTTAATCGTAAAAAAAATGGTGAGCTTTATTGGGCCTGGGACAATGTTGCACCTATTCATGATAACAGCGGTGAAATTACCCACTTTGTTGCTGTAGAAATTGATTACACCGAACGCAAACAAGCTGAAGTCGCTCTAAAAAAAGCCAAGTCAGAGGCTGAACAAGCCAATAAAGCCAAATCTGAATTTCTGGCGACCATAACACATGAATTGCGCACTCCAATGAATGGTGTTTTAGGAATGGCACAGATACTTGAAGAAACAAAATTGACCCCCGAGCAACGTGAAAGCGTGGATATTATTTTACGTTCAGGAAATTCACTATTGGACATCATCAATGATGTACTTGATATATCTAAACTAGAAGCAGAAAAAGTCATACTGGAAAAACGTCATTTTAATTTAGAACAATTGATTGCCAATACACTCGCCATTCTTCGCCCCAAAAGTCAGGAAAAGTCTTTGCAGTTAAGCGTCATTTATCCTGCACATTACCCACGTCTTTTTTCTGGCGACCCATTGCGTTTACAGCAAATTTTACTCAATTTAGTAAGTAACGCGATAAAGTTTACTTCAGCAGGCTATGTGCGTTTAAACGTATTCTGTCACATAATCAATGAACAGCAAGTGGACATCAAGCTTAGCGTAGAAGATACGGGAATAGGTATTGCCAGTGAAAATATAACGCATTTATTTGACCCTTTTGTCCAGGCAGACCAGACAACAACACGTAAATATGGCGGTACTGGCCTAGGGCTTTCCATCAGTAAAAAATTAATAAATTTAATGCAGGGTCATATTGGCGTAGATTCAACGTTAGGCAAAGGGAGTCATTTCTGGATTTCACTCCCCCTTTCACTGGCAGATAAGGAGACGATAGAGGAGCCCACACAAACAAAAATATTGAACCCAACTTTTAACGGAAAAATATTAATAGTGGAAGACGATAGCATAAATCAACAAATAGCCTATGGTATGCTCAGTAAAACAGGACTGAGTATTGATGTTGCAGAAAATGGACAACAAGCGATTCATTTATGGCAGCAAAATGATTATGATTTAATTTTTATGGATTGTCGCATGCCTGTCATGGATGGTTATCAAGCGACAAAGCTTATTCGTGAACAAGAACTAAACTCGCATACGCCTATTATTGCATTAACGGCTAACAGTGGCTTTGAAGGTCACCAATGTTGCCTGGATTCTGGTATGGATGAGGTGATTACAAAACCGTTTAAAAAAGAGTTACTGATAGACAGTTTAAATCGATGGTTAAAAAATCATAACACCTAATTTAAGCTACTAGCGAAAAACCAGCAATGGCTGAATTAAGGTTCAAGCAAGTCATTGCAGTCAGATATGATAGGTAATTTCTTAAAATCACGATACAATAAAGTTTTTAAGGTGATTAGGCTGGATTGGTCATACTTCACGCGGTCACGACAGCGTGATTTCCAACGACTATTTTTTGTGTTTAACAACAGCAGACACAAAGCTGCCCATCACCCCTGGAAATTGACCAGTAAGGATACTCACTATAATGATAAAAAACCATACAGAAATATTAGCCCCAAAAATAGCAAGGGGAATATTTTCTCCTGCATCCGCATTAATATTATGTTTAGCAATAAATAGCCACGCTTTAGCCGGTGTTATATTAATAAAAAATGGTGGCCTAGAAACAAACTTTGGCAATGATCACACCAATAGCCAACTAGATGCAACCAATGCTATTCATCTGGCTCTTGCATCAGCAGAAAGTGGTGACATTATTGAGATAAGAGATGATACGCCCTATATATTAACGAATAATCATGGATATGCATTTGATACCCCTAATGTAACCTTACGAGGAGGTTCAGGTTTCAACCCAACTATTCAGTTTAATGCATCAGGTACAAATGCATTTTTTTACGTTAATGCGAGTGGAATCGCCATTCAAAACCTAACTCTATTCAATGACCCAGAGTATGGAAATTATGGTGTGTTGTTTGGTTCAAAGACATGGGGTGATCCGACAAAAAATGCTGATGGTGACTATTTTGCAAGCCAGCTAACTATTGATAATGTACAGTTCATTGACACACTCGGTGCAATTATTTCAGGCTCGGGCAATGTTGTTGATCTCACATTTTCCAATAACACAGTGAACAATACCCAATATGGACTAGGGAAAAGTGGCATAAATTTTTCTGGTACGAACCTCATTACTGACAATACATTTATTGATATGGGAGCGGGTAAGCCAGAAGCAGGCATTCAAATAGATCAAAACCTGGGATCCGTTAGCTTTATTAATAATTCATTCACGGGCAATGAAGGAGAATATGCTATTTTTAGCGATGTTGTCAGCCTCACCGACCCAGAATTATATTTATCAGCTAACTCATTCAATTCTGATAATGGTGGAACAGGTGCTCAGTTAGATACCGCCCCTTTGGGTACTGGTTATGCGGTAGGCTTAGCTGAGGCGCCTAACATTCCTGAACCGTCAGGTACTATATTACTCATTATAGGTGGATTGATGTTACTGAGCCGCAGTAACAGGCAGCTTTATATGAGTGGTATCTATATACACCACTCATATAAAGTCCCCTCTAAAATACCAATGAGTTCATAATTGCAGGAGAATGGAAAAAGGTCACTCCTGAATTCAAGTCATAAGTGCCTACTGCAAGTCAGGCGAATATTGATAAAACACTGATAGTCGAAAAAGTGAATGAACTGACGGTTTACTGACAGGAAGTTATATCCAGACACCCATTGCAGTGACAGATAGCAGAGCATATCTAAAAATTCGCTTTGACCATAAAGCGCACGAAGGTATTGATCATTATGGATAAAATCAATACCTCCGTTAGCGTGTAAAACTATTAATGTGCTCTATAGCACAATTTAAACCTAAAAAACCTGTTAGAATTTGTCTATGCAAAATCTTAACAGTGCTAATACGACAAGACAAAATCAAGCAACAAACATTCTGGTTGTTGATGATTCCCGAGTCACTCAAGAGCTGCTCGTTGCTTTGCTTGCGGCTCAGGAGTACCAAGTCAAAATTGCTGGAAATGGAAAGCGCGCATTGGAAATCATTCAAAAATCCCCCCCCCCTGACTTAGTGCTACTGGATATAAATTTACCTGATATAGATGGCTATGAAGTATGCCGGAGGGTCAAGGAATCGTCACTAACCAGTGAAATCCCTGTCATTTTTGTGACTGCAGAATCAACACAAGATGCTGAAGCCTATGGCTTGCAACTGGGGGCTGCGGACTATATTACCAAGCCAATAAGCCCAGCCATTACTTTGCTCCGGGTACGAAATCAAATTTTACTTAAACAAAATACCAGGGAGCTGGGGCGTGCCGCTCACTATGATGTTTTAACGGAAATCCCTAATCGGATATTATTTCAGGACAGGCTAAAATTAGCGCTGGCATCAAGCCATCGGAGTGGCCGGAGAATCGCGTTATTATTTATTGATATAGATAATTTCAAAATGCTCAATGATACACTTGGGCACCATATGGGAGACTTACTACTACAACATGTTGCCCGACGCCTCGAAGCAAGTGTACGCGAAGGGGATACTGTGGCTCGCCTAGGTGGAGATGAATTTGTCATAGTACTGGAAGACTTAAGCATACAATCTGAAGCGGCAGCGACGCAGACTGAGCTTATTGCCAATAAAATTCTCGCAACCCTTAATGAGCCTTATCAGCTAAATACACATCACTACCATAGCACTCCAAGCATTGGAGCGACCATTTGCTGTGGCCATGAGCTGTCCATTGATGACTTACTCAAACAAGCTGATATTGCCATGTACCAGTCTAAAGCATCAGGCCGCAATAGATTGAGTTTTTTTGACCCACAAATGCAGGCCAATATTAGTGCTCGCGTAATATTACATGCAGAATTATGTAGGGCACTGGAAAATAATGAATTCGTACTTTATTATCAAACTCAGGTTTATCAGCAGAAAACCACGGGAGCGGAAGCGTTAATTCGCTGGCAGCATCCAAATCTAGGCCTGGTCTCACCTGAATATTTTATGCACGTAGCCGAGGAAACAGGCTTAATACTGGCGATTGGCGAATGGGTGTTAAAAGCGGCATGTGCTCAATTAAAATCCTGGTCTAAGAGCCCCGATACTCAAGCCTTGCAACTGGCGGTCAACATTAGTGCGCATCAGTTTCATCAAGCTGGTTTTGTAGAGCAAGTACTGGAAACAATAAAATACCACGGTATAGACCCAGAAAAACTTGAACTGGAGCTAACTGAATCATCAGTACTCAATAATATTAATAGTTCAATTATTAAAATGAATAAACTTCGTGACATTGGAGTGCATTTTTCTATGGATGACTTTGGTACGGGGTATTCCTCATTATCCAATTTAAAAAAATTACCTTTTGATCAAGTCAAAATTGATAAAAGCTTTATTCATGACCTTTCAACGAACTCTGATGATGCGGCCATTGTACACACAATTATTGCAATGACTCATAATATGGGGATGAAAGTGATTGCCGAAGGTGTCGAGACAGAGGATCAGCGTAAGTTTCTGGAGCGTAGCGACTGCTGCCTTTTTCAGGGATATTTATTTAGCAAACCTGCCCCCATTGAGCAATTTAAATTATTGCCATAAGACTCGTTAACACTAACTGAGCCTCAGGGTAATTGGTATCATGAATACATTGAGCGAAATCC
>DAOVWV010000227.1 GCA_030636485.1 Methyloprofundus sp. | reverse complement strand
TTTAATTAACCGTTCGTTACGGCTACCAACAACAAATTTAACAAGCTTACCTAGCATCCTTATTTACCCAATGTGAATTTCTTAATGAGACATATAACCCTAGAATTATACCCTATCTAACACATTTCTAACACATGCAAAATAATTTATACGCAGAAATGGCGTTTCTTTTGGCTCCTTAATCCATAGGCTTACTGTCATTATCTATGTTTCCTCTGAAAAGCATTCACGGCTCTATTATGCGCTTTCAGCGTGTCAGAAAAAACATGACTGCCATCGCCTTTGGCGACAAAATATAGGCTATTGCCTTGCTCTGGATGCAGCACGGCATTAATCGCCAATTCACCCGGCATCGCAATCGGTGTAGGCGGCAAGCCTTTAATTTTGTAAGTATTATAAGGTGTGAGTTCGCGTAAGTCCTTTTTGCGTATATTCCCCTGATAATTCCCCCCCATACCATAAATAACCGTAGGGTCTGTTTGCAGGCGCATGCCTTTTTGGAGCCTGCGGATAAACACACCCGCAATAATTGGGCGCTCTGCGGCAGTTCCGGTTTCTTTCTCAACAATGGAGGCCAAGATCAAAGCTTGATACGCATCCTTTAAGGGGAGGTCGGCACTTTTATTTTGCCATTCAGCGGCTAATATCTGCTGCATCTTTTGATAGGCGCGCTGTAAAATCGCCAGATCAGTCGTGTGCTTTTCAAAGCGATAGCTGTCAGGGAAGAACAAACCTTCAGGATGTGTCTGTTTAGCACCCATTTTTTGCAGAATTTCTGCATCACTTAAGCCTACCAGTGTCTGTTTAAGCTGAATGTTGCCCGCCAAGGCCAGCCGCATTTCTTTAAAGTTCCAGCCTTCCGGAAAGGTAATGGTATGTTGCCGTACCTTGCCCTGACTCAGTAGCACTAAAAATGCTTTAGGCGTTGTATCAACCGGCAGTTCATATTCACCCGCCTTTAACTGATTAATCAGGCCTTCTCGATAGGCCAGCACCTTAATCCAATGCTTATTCACCGGAAGCTTATGATCCAGTAGTGTTTGGGTAATACGTTGAAATGAACTGCCTTTGGCTATATCAATGACCACAGACTGGTCAGTTACGATGGGCCGGGCAATAAAGGCTTTATAATCCATGACAGCCCAACCTATAACAAGGCTCGCCACTAGCACAATAATGGCAAACAATCGCAATATCATTTTATATCAGCCGCTTTATATTCGGCTAAATAAGCCATTATTTTTTGGGTCACCGGGCCTATAGGATAAGCGTTGTCTTCGAGTGATTTGACAGGCCATATGCCCATGACCGAATTAGTCAGGAAGATTTCATCTGCAGCCAGAACAAGTTCCCGGGTCAATAACGCCTCTTGCACGACAATATTATTTTGCCTGGCAAGCTCTATAATAACTTGACGCATGATACCTTTAATGCCTGAAAGTTTAATTTCGGGGGTATAAACGACCTGATCTTTAAGCACAAATAAATTGCTCATGGTGCCTTCAATCACATGCTCATTCAGGTTTAGCATCAGGCCTTCCTGAAATTCATCCTGCCATTCGGCGCGCGCCAGCACTTGCTCCAGTCGATTATTATGCTTGATGCCTGCAAGCGTGGGATTAAGCCCCAGGCGATATTCACAAAAGCGGACTGTAATGCCTGCCGTTTTATAATCTGCTGGGTAATCAGGGTAAGGGTGTAGGGCAACAATCCGTGTGGCCTGTATTGTATCGGGCTGTCGGTAGCCGCGCCCGCCTGAACCGCGCGTAAGCATCAGCTTGATCACACCATGCTCAACCTCTTTGCTAAGCTGGGTAATTTCATCCAGCAAAAGAGCTTCTGCCGGAAAAGGAATTTTTAATCGTTGACAGCCTGTTTTCAAACGCGCTAAATGCTGCTGTAAAAAAACCGGCTGGCTTTGAGATATTTCTATCGTTTCGAACAGACCATCGCCATAATGTAAGCCACGGTCTGTTGCATCAACTGTATTTTTGCATTCGCCATTGATTAAAAGCAAAGCACTGTCTATTTATTCGTAACGCTTAAAGACCAGTGAGCCATTAGTCCCACCGAAGCCAAACGAATTAGAAATGGCAATATCAATTTTCATATCACGCGCAGTATTCGCTACAAAATCCAGATCACATTCAGGATCCTGGTTTTCAAGATTAATCGTCGGCGGTGCAACCTGATTTTGAATACTTAAGGCAGTAAATACAGCCTCAATACCACCCGCAGCCCCTAATAAATGACCAATCATTGATTTTGTTGAGCTCACTGCAATCTTATAGGCATGATCACCTAAAGCGGCTTTCATTGCCTGCGTTTCACCTAAATCACCCGCTGGCGTTGAAGTACCATGCGCATTAATATAATCAACATCCGTGGTATTCAGGCCTGCGTCACGCAAGGCATTTTTCATACAACGTGCTGCACCTTCACCGCCTGGTGATGGTGTTGTCATATGATAGGCATCACCACTCATACCATAACCGACAAGTTCCGCATAAATTTTCGCACCGCGCGCTTTGGCATGCTCCAACTCTTCAAGTACAACCACACCTGAACCATCACTCAGCACAAAACCATCACGATCTTTATCCCACGGGCGACTCGCTGCCTGTGGATCATCATTGCGACGCGAAAGCGCCCTAGCGGAACAGAATCCACCCATTGCCGTCGCAGATGAGGTACAGCGCTCTGCACCACCCGCAACCATAACATCAGCATCACCATATTTAATTAATCGTGCTGCATCACCAATATTATGCGTACCTGTCGTACAGGCCGTTACTATCGCAAAATTGGGGCCTTTTAAACCATATTTAATGGAAAGGTTACCGGAAATCATATTAATGATATTGCCTGGCACAAAAAAGGGAGAAATGCGTCGTGGCCCACTTTTTGCGTAAGTGGCATAGCACTCTTCAATCCCTGTTATTCCGCCAATACCCGCACCAATTGCAACACCAATTCTTTCTGCATTCTCTTCTGTTATTTCCAGCCCTGAGTCTTCAATCGCCTGACTGCCCGCAGCAAGACCGTAATGAATAATCGCATCCATACGCTTGGCATCTTTTGCAGGAATGTATTCTGTAACATCAAAATTCCTGATTACACCACCAAAAGTCGTTGCAAAAGAGGAAATATCAAATGAATCAATGGGGCTAATACCACTTTTACCATTAATAATGCCATCCCATGTTTCGGAAACAGTATTTGCAAGCGGCGTAACTGCGCCTAGCCCTGTAATAACAACGCGTCGTGTACTCAATGGAGGATACCTGAAAGTAGAAGTTGAACAAAGAAGAGGGGGTATTAATGGGCGATATGCTTATCACCCATTAAGATAACGCGCTAATAGATTAGCCGTTAGCGTTCACATAATCGACTGCTTGTTGAACGGTAGTAATTTTTTCAGCATCATCATCAGGAATTTCACATTCGAATTCTTCTTCCAAAGCCATAACCAATTCTACTGTATCAAGAGAATCAGCACCTAAGTCATCAACAAATGATGAATCATTGGCAATATCGTCTTTAACGCCTAATTGCTCAGCAACAATCTTTTTTACACGTTCTTCAATGTTACTCATATTATTTTTTCCTTAATGGATGCTGATTTAATCTAAACAACATCATTTTTATTATTAATCTGGTTCCACTTATAGTAATTTCTATAAGCGGGGCAATTATACTTTAAAATTATGCAAATAACATAATTTTAGGCCATAAACATACCGCCATTCACATGCAAGGTTTCTCCGGTAATATAAGAAGCTCCCTCAGATGCTAAAAATGCCACTGCATTAGCAATTTCTTGTGCATCTCCTAAGCGCGCTAAAGGAATGCCTGCTAGCAATGCCTGCTTATGCTCGTCCGCCAGCTCACGCGTCATATCGGTATCAATAAAGCCCGGTGCAACGGTATTAACGGTAATACCGCGTGAACCCACTTCTTTGGCCATTGATTTAGCAAAACCCACCATTCCCGCTTTAGAGGCGGCGTAATTAGCTTGTCCTGCATTCCCGGTAGCTCCCACGACAGAGGCAATATTAATAATCCGGCCAGACCGGGCTTTCATCATGCCTCTCAATACCGCTTTACTCATTCTAAACACTG
>DAOVWV010000129.1 GCA_030636485.1 Methyloprofundus sp. | reverse complement strand
TGCAATAAAGCTACCGACAGATAACAGGATAAACAGCATATGTACTTTGATCATTATTTTCTCTTATATATTTATAGACTGTGCAACATGCACCGCCTGGATTAAGCTTGTGTAAAGCGTGTCACTCCTGCCGTATGTCTCACCTTAAAATGGTAGCCCATTGGCGCAATGAAAGGTGCTCTTATTTCATTTTATTAAAAAACCAGTGAACAGCATTTTTTAGCAGTGACAACAGTTTAGGAAACAATTCTGTTCTTGCTTTTTTAGCGATAAAAGCCAGGCTATTTAAACTAACGCCAGAGATAATTTTAAGCGTCCGTTGACAACGAGAATCCGGAGCACAAAACCAGGGGTTATTGATAAACCACATTTCCTTTATAGAGATCACCCACATAAAGGCGAATGATGCACCCATGCCAGCACCGGCAAGCATGATCAATGAGGCAAACATCGGCGATAATTTTGTTAGCCACCAGGATAAAATATCAATAATCAGAAATGCATAGGGCATCCCGATAGCGATACTTTTATATTGAGTGGATGCAGTCGTTGAGAAGCTAAATATAATCCCGACGAACATAAAAATAAAACTGATACCAAACAAATGAATATGTGACACACGGGTTAATGAGGTAAAAGTTGCCCCTTCATCCTCCTTAGTCAGTGCTTTGATATTTTCAAACTCAGCAAAATCTGGTATGCCAGAGGCTCCTGAGTTATGACACATCTCACATTTATTTTCGATGATTTTTGCTATTTTCTGATTGGTAAACGCTTGTTCATCCGCACCATCCCGAACCCATTGCATAATTGCAAAGCGTTCTTTCTCGGTCGCTTTATCTTTCATCGAGCCATTCAGTTTGGTTTCTAAAACCGTTCCAGAACGGTTACCGTAATAACTGTAGACAATATCGTCAAGAGACAATCCAAATTTTCCATCCGCCATGCCGTGGGTAAACAAAATCTGGATCAAGGCAAAAAGGTAACCAATGGCAACAGTCGTTAAATAGCCGGTAAATAATACCTTTAAGGGGATATCAAGCTCACTTAAAGTGATTTTTGGATTAGACATTACACAAACCAGAAAAGATTGAATATTAGAGGAAACTATTATAGCTTATATATTAATTACCAGCTAAGGCATTACCTTAAAATGTCCTTGTTTTTTATGCGGGTTGTTTATTACGGTGCGCGATATAGCCTTAATAACGGTATAATATTCAAATGAAGACTAGGAGGCCGTCCGGGAAGAGAAAAACCTACCGCGGAAAGCCATTTTGGACAGCCTCCGCAATGATATTTTTACGTATATAAGGTATAAACAAAAATGATGACGATGGACGATAGAGATGGCAAAATCTGGCTGGATGGTAAATGGGTAGAATGGCGCGATGCTAAGGTGCATGTCCTGACTCATACCCTGCATTATGGGGCAGGGGTGTTTGAAGGTTTAAGAGCCTATCACACAGACCAGGGTCCAGCTATTTTTAAATTAAGTGAACATACTGACCGCTTATATCGTTCAGCACATATTTTGAATATGAAGATTCCTTTTTCCAAAGAAGAAGTCAATCAGGCTCATCTTGATGCAATCAGTAAGAATAACCTGGATAGTGCCTATATCCGCTCCATGTGTTTTTATGGCTCAGAAGGCATGGGTTTACGGGCTGATAACCTAAAAGTCCATATGATGATTGCTGCCTGGGAGTGGGGAGCTTATTTAGGTGATGAAAGCATGGAAAAAGGTATTCGAATCAGAACTTCTTCTTATACACGTAATCATGTCAATAGTACGATGTGTAAGGCCAAAGCAAATGGTAATTACATCAATTCCATTCTGGCCTTACAAGAGGCATTAAGTGCAGGATATGATGAAGCTTTATTGCTAGACCATGAGGGGTTTGTCGCTGAAGGGAGTGGTGAGAACCTGTTTATCGTACGTAATGGCATCTTATATACACCTGAAACGACCTCTGCATTAGAAGGTATCACTAGTGAAACCATCCTGACTATCGCGAAAGAACAAGGGCTGGAAGTCGTAGAAAAGCGTATTACCCGTGATGAGGTTTATGTCGCTGATGAAGCTTTTTTCACTGGCTCGGCTGCCGAAGTCACACCGATACGTGAGTATGATGACCGTGATATAGGTTCTGCAACCCGCGGACCTATTACTAAAAAAATACAGGCTTTATATTTTGATTATGTACACGGGCGCAGAGATGATCATACAGAATGGTTGGCGCATGTAAAATAATACCTTATATACCCTCTTAAAAACCTTTGTTTGTTTTTAGCATGCTATGGATGGCGTGCAATAATTTACACATCACAACACAAAAGTGCCAAGTTCATAATTCTCAGACTGAGAGAATAAATTTTTCTGTTGAATCAACTGGGCAGCAATACTCATTGCAATTTCTTTAGGGTTTTGACAATCAATCGCTAAACCAATAGGCCCGTGAACTTTGCTTAATTGCGATTCACTAGCCCCTTTAGCTTGCAATTTTGAAAATAAAACCTCTATTTTCTTCTGGCTGCCCATCATGCCTAAATAAGCAAACTCTTTATTGACCAATTGCTCTAGGACAATGCCATCACAATAATGGGAATGGGTCATAATAATGACATAATGCTGTAAACCTTCTGGAATATATTCACTAATTTCTTGATAGTGGGGAATAATTTTTTTTATGTCCGCAAAACGATTCTGTTTTAATAGCTCTAATTCGGGGCGGTTATCTATGATCGTGATATGAAAATCAAGAAACTTTAAAACCTCGCTTAAAGCCAAGCTTACATGACCTCCACCGATAATAAAGACGCGTACTGTGTCAGTTAAAGTGTGTTGATAAAACCAATTGTTTGGATCGTGATATTCATAGCTTGGTTTTCCTTTATCAGTGAATGACAGTTTATTAGCTTGAATGATTAAAAAACCATTGCCGCCTTGTTGCAGGCAAGTCAAAATTCGCTCAACTAAGGCCAAATCATTATTATCTATAATACAAATAGCTATATCTTGTTGACCGCCACATAACATGCCAATTTCATCGGTGATAATTTGTCGATGATAAATTTTTTGCGAATGGTTGACGAGTAGTTTGCTGGTTTCTTGGCTTACAAGATATTCAATCGCACCGCCGCCTATCGTACCAATGCTTTCAGCATCAAAACTTAAAACCATCTGTGCCCCAGTTTTAGCTGGAGTACTGCCTTTGCAATCAAGTACCGTTAATAAGGCACAACGCATCTGTTGTTGTAATTTATGCTGCAAAAATTGCCATAATGTTAATGTCACCGAATAAAACCTCACTTAAAGCATAATAAACAGCCAGAACCGCCGAGAATAAACCACTGCCAATAAACCGCCATTTAAAGGGCAATTTATTTTGAATCAGATAATTAACCATTAGACTTAATGGAATATTGACTATAAAGGACACAGTACTAACTTCCAATAATCCCCAATTGATTGCTTGCCAGTTGCCTGAGAAAAGTTGAATAAACACTAAATGTCGCGCTATCCAAAGTGGATTGAAAAACGCCATGGCTAATAATGTGCGTTTAAAAGTCGTGCTTAAATTTTGTGCAAAAGGAACCTGTTTATCTATCCAGCGAAAATAATTTGGAACTTCCAATGCGTACAATGTCCCCGCAATCAACATCATTCCCAAAACGCGGTGATATGAAAATTCACCCTCAATTAATGCCGCAATACTATCGCCTGAGGTATAAATCAGCATGCCACTGAGGCTGTCTTTTAAAAATGCCATTACGCCGCGTATAAAGCCATTAATACTTTTTCTGGGGTGAGCGGCGCATCGAAATGGATGTTTACGTTAGGCTTAAACGCCCGCATGGCATTCAGTAATGCAAAATAAACACCGATGCCATACATAAAAGGCGGCTCACCGACTGCTTTGGATCCAAATAAGCCCACAGGATTATCGGCATGCTGTAAAAAATGCACGTCTATCTCAGGTGCAAAATAAATATCTGGGATTTTATAATTTGCCAGACTATTACTCAGTAAATGCCCCTTATTATCATGCTTGATTTCTTCCAGAGTCATCCAGCCTAAGCCTTGTACTAACCCTCCTTCAACCTGTCCTCTATCAATAAGGGGATTTAAACTATGCCCCACATCATGCACAATTTTTACTGTATCAAGCGTATAAGTACCCAATAGGCAATCTAAAGTCACTTCAGTTAGCGCAGTTCCAAATACATGATAGGCAAACGGTTTTTGTACGCTTTCACAGTTCCAATCCCAGCTTACATCAGGGGTTGCATAATGAGCCTGTGCAGATAAATTCACGCGTTGAAAATAAGCCATCGTGATTAATTTCTGCCAGTTTAAATCTGTCGTTTGATGATTGATACAGACGGTTTCATCTACAATATTAATGTTATCTTGCGTATTGAGATATTCAGCCGCGACTTTTTGTAATCGTTGTAAAATAGCTTCACAAGCGAGACGGGTTGCATGACCGTTTAAATCGGCTCCAACACTGGCTGCGGTTGGGGACATATTGCTGATCCGTGTGGTATTCGTGCTCTCTAATTTAACCTTACTCACATCAATGCCTAAAACCGTTGCAGCAATTTGACGAATTTTGGCTTTCACACCTTGTCCCATTTCCACTGCTGAGGTACTCACGCCCACACTGCCATCGGTATAAATATGGACTAATGCGCGTGCTTGATTTAAAAATGTGGCGTTGAATGAAATCGCAAAACACACAGGCATCAAGGCTAATGCTTTTTTGTGCAAGGGATGCTGTTGATTAAAATCAGCAATTTCAGCTTGCCGCTCAGACACTTGATATCGCTGTTGTACTTCATTCCAACATTTTTTGGCCTGGCAATATTTAACCGCCATACCGTAAGGAAAAACATCGTTTTCTTGTATTAAATTTTTAGCTTGAATTGCTGATGTATCAACGCCTAAAATTTGTGCTGCTTGATAAATAGCAGATTCAATAACAAACATTGCTTGCGGTGCGCCAAAACCACGAAAGGCAGTATTGGAAGGGAGGTTGGTTTTACAACTTACCGCAGTCGCCTGTACATTGGGAATAAAATAACTGTTACTGATGTGAAATAAACTGCGATCTAAAATAGCTGAGGATAAATCATTAGTCGCGCCTGCATTTTGATAGTAAAAAACCTGATAGGCGAGAATTTTTCCTTCCTTAGATAATCCCATTTTAAAATCAGATGAATACGGGTGCCGTTTTCCCGTTAAAGTCATATCTTCATCACGATTTAAAACTATTTTTACAGGCTGTTTAAGTTGACTGGCCGCTAATGCGGCAAAAACTGCCCAGCGAGTGGCTTGTTCTTCCTTGCCTCCAAATGCACCGCCTAAACGTAAAACATCCACTTCAACCTGGTGCATCGCACAGCCTAACACTTGCGCGGTCATTTTTTGCGTCATACTCGGCGATTGCGTGGCGGCATAAAGTTTAACCCCACCATGCTCCAAAGGCATCGCTAACGCGCTTTGAGTCTCCATATAAACATGCTCTTGCGCACCGTTATTCGCTTGCCCTTCGATGACTAAATCACAGTCCGCCCAAACTTTATCTACATCACCGAGAACAAAACTGCGTTCAGGCGG
>DAOVWV010000314.1 GCA_030636485.1 Methyloprofundus sp. | reverse complement strand
AAGAAAGCTGTAACGAAAACTAAGCCTGTTACAGCAAAAGTGGAATCTGTAAAACCAAGCAAGTCCAAAGTTAAAAAAGTGGCTGCGCCAAAAATCGAATTACGCACGGTGGAAATGAAAAACCCTAAAACAGGCGAACAGGCAAAAGTGGCCAATAACTACAGAATGGTCAAACGCTGGATAAAAGAAGCATTGGTTGAAGAAGGTCTGTTAGATAAAATTTACAAAACGAATGAAATGGATGATACCGCTAAAGCCGAAGTAGCCAAGGCACTGTCCATTATTAAAGCGATGGATAAATATAAAGTTTAAGTACTGCTTGCCGCGCTTAAATTCAAAATTCTCTGCATATAACAGCGCGCGCTCCTCAAAAAATACATTCATCGTTCCTAGGCTCTTCTGGCATGGAAATGTGCTCCGTGACGCTCTGCGTCACGGAACACAAAGTACTCTAAGCTAGAGTTGTTCTTCTGATCTCAGAGATTTATCTAATATACTTCAATCTAAAAAATAAGCTTTTTAAGTCTATTGTCAGCGGCTAAAAAAAGGCGTATTGTTGTGTATATAACAAAATACTTATTTTGCTTATAAACACAAAGAGGAAGAATAAATGACGAATAAAATAAACTACAATAAGCGTCAGTTTTTACAACACTCTGCTGTTGGTGCGTTAGCATTAGGTGCATTCCCAAAAATGCTGTTTGCCAAAACAGGACACTTACAAAATAAAGCGACACCTGGGTTTAAGCCTGATGTGGAAATTGAATTTACTTCGCGTGATGCCTATGTTTCTATCCTCAGAGGAGGAGCAAAAACTAAGGTACAGAAGTATGATGCAAGGCTTATAAAAGGCCCCCAAAATACACTGGTTGAATTAAAGGGGAATTATTTAGGCCCGATTCTTAATTATGCGCAAGGGCAAAAAGTTCGCATATATTATAAGAACAACATGTCTGAACCATCAATTATCCATTGGCATGGTTTGCACGTGCCACAGGACAGCGATGGTCATCCTATGTACACTTTAGAGCCAGGACAAAGCTATGTTTATGAATTTGTAGTGATGAATAATGCAGGTACCAGCTTTTATCATTCACATTCGCATAATCTGACTGCCGAGCAGGTCTATAAAGGTTTGGCCGGGCTTATTACTGTCACCGATGAAGAAGAGCAGAAACTGGATTTGCCGCGTGGCGAATATGATCTGCCCTTTGTGATACAGGATAGAAGCTTCAATAGTCGTAATCAGCTCCAGTATTTGCAGGGTATGCACGGTAGAATGACAGGTTTTCTAGGTGATACTATTCTAGTGAATGGTCTACCGAATGTAGAATTTTCAGTGAAATCACGCGCCTACCGTTTTAGAGCGGTGAATGGTTCTAATTCCAGGATTTATAAATTAGGTTGGGATGATGGTACGCCAATGACTGCAATTGGTACCGATGCACATCTATTGGAAAAGCCTGAAACACGGCCTTATCTAATGCTTGCGCCAGGTGAACGTATTGATTTATGGCTGGACTTTAGTGGCCGCGCTGTTGGTTCTGAGCTGGTGATGTACAGCTTGCCGTATGCCGGGGCAATGCCTCCTAAAATGGAACAGCAACGCTTAGGTAAAAAATCCTCTGCTGGCATGGGTATGGGCGGCGGTATGGGGATGGGAATGATGGGGGGTGGCTTAGGGCAGGGTGATAAGTTCCCGATAGCCTCCTTTAAAGTTATGGAGAAAGTCAGTGATTCACCTGCGTTGCCTAAGAAATTAACCTCTTTTAGGCGTTTAACCGAAGCTGATGTTGATAATAAGAACCAGCCTATTCCGATTGGTATTTCCATGAAACCGATGCGCCCGCAGTTAAATGGCAAGTCTTTTTCAATGAATAGAGTGATGGATTTTGAGCGTGTAGAGCTAGGCTCTATCAGAAAGATCAAAATCTTCCATGATCACGGCTCGATGAAAATGGAGCAAGGTCAAAAAATGGATAAGGGCATGAAAATGCAAGGCGGTGGTATGGGGATGATGGGTGGAGGCATGGGAGGTGGCATGATGATGTCCATGGCACACCCGATTCACCTGCATGGTCAACAGTTCCAGGTTTTATCCAGAGAGATAGAAGGAATGCGTCAGGAAGAGTATAAAACCGTCAGCAAAGGTTTTATTGATTCTGGCTGGAAAGATACCGTGTTAGTCATGCCAGGCGAAGAGATTGTGATTGCCAAACCTTTCGAAGACTATAAAGGCTTGTTTTTATATCACTGCCATAATCTGGAGCATGAAGATTTAGGTATGATGCGCCAGTTTTATATTACATAGCCTATATTCTATCTGCTTATAGCTACGGGTTTCCGGCGATAAAATCGACCGCTGGAGAGCCGTAGCAGTGCGTAGGGTGGAACAACGTCGCTTAACTTGCCTTTTTCAGATAATCAGCCACCAAAACGATACGTACGCCATTGACACGTCCTTCTATATGCTTAGGGTTGTCTGTTAATGAAATATTCTTGACCACCGTGCCACGCTTTGCGGTAAAGCCAGCTCCTTTAACGTCAAGGTCTTTAATTAAGGTAACGCTATCGCCAGCGAGTAACTGAGCACCATTGTTATCCACAGTCGCTAGCGTATCATCCGCATCATGATGTGCCAGGCTGGCTGATTCTGCCCAGCTTTGCACTTCTGGCTCTAAATACAGCATATCGGCTAAATCCTGTGCCCAGGACTCGGCTGATAAACATTGTAGGATTCGCCATGCCATGACCTGAACCGCAGGCTCTGGGTTCCACATACTGTCATTAAGGCAGCGCCAATGATTAGCATCCATTGTTTCCGGTTTGGCTATTTGGCCATTGCAGGTGTCGCATAGTAAAATTGATTTTTCTGCACTCTCTTCGTTGTCAGGTGCTAAGCTATAGACACTCAGATTTTGCTCAGATTTACATAGCTCACATTTAGAATCACTACGTTGTAATAAGGTTTGTTCTGTACTCATAAAAAGACTCGTTTAAAAAATATAACGGATATTATCGCTTTTTTTCTAGCGTTATAGTAAAAATCATATAATATACTTCACCCATTCTGGAAAGATATTAAAAAAATGAAACTGTCTCTTATTGTTGCTATGGCAACAAACCGTACTATTGGAATAAATAAACAAATGCCTTGGCATTTATCGGCTGATCTCAAGAAATTTAAAAAAATCACCCTGGGGAGCCCCATTATTATGGGGCGTAAAACATTTGAATCCATCGGTCGACCCTTACCTGGACGGGAAAATATTATTATCAGCCGTGACCCTGAGTATCACCAGCCGGACTGCCTGGTT
>DAOVWV010000211.1 GCA_030636485.1 Methyloprofundus sp. | reverse complement strand
TGCAATATTCTACTTGTCGTTAATTTTGTGATACCAGTGAAAGGGGAAAGCAAAAGATAGGTAAGTCAATAATACTGAGCTGTGTGAGGTTCTAGCTAGGAAGGTTTTAGAAAGAATTCCTGGGTCGAGTATTGATGACTAGTAAATGAAGAATGATGTTGTACAGAATGGTCTATGTTTTATGTATCCATAGCCGCGAATAGCAGCGTTGATATAAATGTCTAAACCATTACATGGTATGGGTAGTACGTTCAGACTCAGTTGTACCTGCGAGGTAGGTTTCAATCTTATTTCTGGCAAAACCACCATCCTGATCGCTAAACTGTACGCCGATACCTGCCGTTTTATACCCTTCTGCACCAACAGGTGTAATCCAGACCACTTCACCTGCAATAGGTAGGCGCTCTGTTTCATCCATCAAGCTAAGCAACATAAATACTTCTTGTCCCATTTTATAAGCACGTTTTGTAGGAATAAATAAACCTCCATTTTCAATAAAAGGCATATAAGCAGTATAAAGTGCATTTTTCTCTTTAATTGACAAGGAGAGAATACCTTGTCGTGCTGATGAGTCTGACATAATGATTAATGGTTAAGTGTTGATTGAGACCAGGTAATTAAGATTTCTTCAAAAAGAAGTTGCTTATTCAGTTGTGTTTGAACTCTATACGTTGCTTTTAGCAGCAATTTATAAAATTCAAATAATGACTTTAAGTTTAGTCGTTTCGCCAAGGCATGCAAGTTCTTTTCTAAATCATTGTTATATAAAAGATCGTGCTGTGTAATAAAATGGCATTTAATAAGATCTTCAGTCCAGCTAATAAGCCAGCCTAACAAGCCTGGAGAAGGGTGTTTATGCCATTTTTCCGCTAGGCTAACGGGACAGGCATGATGTAATACAATATTTTGCCAATCAACAAAATATTGTTGACGCTGCTCAACCAGGTTCTCTTTTGCATAAGCCAACGCTTGTAGAGGAGCACCTTGTGCTAAATTTAATAATAATTCTTGCTGTTCAGCCACTCCATTTTCTTGCAGCCATGAGATGATGCCTTCCGCTTTCGGAGGGGCTAATAATAATTTCTGACAGCGACTGATGATGGTCGCTGGGAGTTGTTGCATCAGTTCTGTGTGTAGCAAGAATACAGTACGTTCTGGCGGTTCTTCCAGGCATTTAAGAAAGGCATTCGCAGAGTTAGTGTTCATTTTTTCTGCGGGTTTGATCAGTACTACTCGATAGCCACTATATTGGGGTTTTAGAGTTAATTTTGTAATCAACTGTCTGACTAAATCAATCCCAATTGCTTTTCCCGGCTCTTCTGGTTCTAGAAAAATAAAATCAGGATGGGTATTAGCCATAAACAATTTACAGCTGGAACAGTGTCCGCAAAATGTGTTTTCTTCCCTGTCTAAGCAGATCAGATATTGAGCAAAGTATAATGCAAGCTGTAGTTTTCCAAGGCCAGCGACACCGTTAATCAATAATGCCTGCGGAATGCGCTCTTGTTTAACATAGGCCACTAAATGCAGCCAATAGCTATCGTGCCATGGGTAAATTTGATTAAGCATAGATAAATGGGGTGATTATTGGCCTAATGTTACATTGCGAATAGTATAGTATTCAGTCAATGTTGTAGTGTCGGGTTCAGGGAGTTGAGAAATGCTTAGCTGCTAGATAAATAACTTTCATTTTAACGCCCCTGTGCTCAGGAATAATTAATATAAAACCGAGTATATTATACAATAAACTCAGAAATATTGATTTTACACAAAACAAGTGGATGTTAGTTCAAATAATGTCATATAGTTTAAAAAAATCTACATATTTACGCTATGCACTTGTAAATTACAAGGGCAATGATGAAGTCAATGGAAAATATACTTTCTAAATATTTTCTATTGACTCATGTCACTATCATCAACACTTTGGAGAGTGCGTTGAGAAAAATAATAGGTGTTGCAGCACCCGCAAGATCAGGTAAAGATACCGTTGCATCAATCTTACTCCGTCATAAAGACATTATTGCCTATGCTCTTGCTGATCCGTTAAAAATAGGATGCCAAGTATTATTTGGGTTGGCAGACGAAGAAACATGGAATGATGATGCCAAGGAGCAGGCGATTCCTTTATGGCGTGGTTCTCCACGATTTTTATTCCAGCAAGTCGGGACGGAGTGGATGCGAGAGCTTGATCCTGAGCATTGGCTCAAGCGATCTGAGCGTGCATTTAATTCACTGGGCAGTCAAGAAAACAGCTTAGTGTACTCGCAACTACAAGATATAAAAGCGCCATTCAAACTTGCAGCAAAAGCTTTTTTTGGTTTATCAGAGCAGCAGACATGGAGTCGTGATTATTACAATATAAAAGATGATTTTTGGAATATGACACCTAGGCAGATGTTTGACCTGCTTGAGTCATTATGTATTAAGAATTTCCCCGATTATTATGAACAACGAGTACAGCGCGATATCGCTTTACCTACAAGAGACATTCCTCTTTTCGGTGAGAGTGAAACCATTATCATTAAGGATATTCGTTTTGAGAATGAGGCTGAATTCATACGCAAACATAATGGTCAAATATGGCATGTTGTTAGATATAATGCTGAAAAAGTAAATGCACACTCGTCAGAATTCGGTATCGTATTCAACGAAAAAGATATTATTATCGACAATAATGGTACGCTTGAGCAACTCTCTATGGTGGTAGAAAAAGAATGGCAGAAGTTCACTGCCAAGGACGCTGATTTAATCAATATTCTCGCTTAGGAACGAGAGTTCAATAATACAATATTATCAAGGCGAGTGCTCCATCAACCTTATATGGGGGTATGGGGAGCTGATGAATCCCCATACCCATCACAACAGTCTTGATTTGCGATGCCTGTTAATCAGCTTGCTGTACTTCAGCGGCAAACCATTTATATAAGGCCGGGATCACTAGCAAAGTGAGTAATGTCGAGCTAATTAAACCGCCTACAACGACTGTGGCCAATGGTTTTTGCACTTCCGAACCGGTACCGGAAGCGAGTAGTAAAGGAATCAGCCCCAGTGCCGTGGTGACAGCTGTCATTAATACGGGCCTAAGCCTTAAACAGGCACCTTGAATCGAGGCTTCATCAATAGGCAGGCCACTGCGGGTTAATTGATTAAGATAGGTAACCAATACCATGCCATTTTCCAGTGCGATTCCAAACAGAGCAATAAAGCCGACGGATGCCGGGACTGACAGGTTTTGTCCACTTAAGGCTAAGGCCAATATACCACCGACCAAAGCCAGCGGAATATTGAGCAGAATAAGCGCGGTACTTTTAAGTGAAGCAAAACTGCTGTAAAGCATTAATGAAATGAGTAGCAAAGTAATTGGAATGACGATAGCCAGACGTTTATTGGCCTCCTGCTGCAAGCGGAACTGCCCTCCCCATTTTGTGTAATACCCAGGTGGTAATTGTATACTGGCATCAATTTCCTGCTGTGCCTGTGCAACAAAGGAGCCTATATCCCGCTCAATAACATTCGCCTGTATACTGATAAAGCGTTGGTTGTTTTCACGGGTGATCTGCCTAGGGCCGATAATTTCTTCTATCGTGGCAACTTGTATCAGAGGGACTTTAATGCCACCGGGACCACTGATCAATAAATTACGTATGGCTGCCAGGCTATCCCTGTCCTGCTGGCGATAACGGACAAAAATATCATATCGGCGGACTCCTTCAAAGACCTGGCCTGCGGTAACCCCACCTATGGCACTGCTAATAATATCCTGAACATCAGCCAAGTTCAGACCATAGCGGGCAATGGCGTGCCGATCCGGGGTGATGATAAGCTGCGGTGTTCCTGTAACTTGATCAACCTGAACATCAGCGGCTCCTGGAACCCGTTTGATAATATTCGCAATGTCTTCCGCTTTGTTTTTTAACAATGCCAGGTCATCGCCAAATAATTTAATTGCCAGTTCCGCTCTAACGCCCTCTAATAATTCATCTATGGTCATTTCTATAGGCTGAGTCAGATTTGCAGTAATACCTGGCAAGCCGGCAACTGATTGACGAATTTGTTGCTCAACAAAAGCCTGGTTTCCTGGCTGTCGCCATTGCTGTTTTGCCTTTAAGCTGACATACATTTCTGCTGAATTAATCGGGTCTGCATGTGCGCCGACTTCGCCGCGCCCTATTCGGCTGGTCACATCAATGACTTCGGGAATTTTCAATAATCGCCTTTCGACTATCAGGGTATTGCGTTTACTTTCATTGATGGAAATGGAGGGTGCCATCGTTAGACGTAC
>DAOVWV010000138.1 GCA_030636485.1 Methyloprofundus sp. | reverse complement strand
GCCCTCACTATATCCTCTATATCAAAACACTGAACTCCCCCTTTTGCAGCAACCAACTGCTGGGCTAATAACTCAGAATTTTTCATATACGGCCCAAACAATACAGGCACATCAAGCAATATGGGTTCAAAAATATTGTGCCCACCAATGGGTACCATACTACCGGCGACAAAACTACAGTCAGCGACTGCATACATGGGTTTTAGCTCCCCCATGGCATCCACTAAAAACACATCGGTAGACTCCGTATTGGATTTGTTTTCAGTATGCCTAATCACTGTTAAGCCATCCGCCCGACATAACTGTGAAATCTCATCAGCACGCCTAGGCTGACGAGGTACCAATATCAACAACAGCGCCGGAAATTGTGACTTTAAGCGCTGATAGACATCCAAAAATATCTCATCCTCTCCCTGGTGAGTACTGCCTACAACAAAAATCAAGCGCTCTGGAAAGAAGTCCTTCTTAACCCGAGCCCCCCGCTCCTTTATTAACTCAGGAATAGCCATGTCTAATTTAATATTACCCGAGACAGTGATCTTTTCAGGGCTTACGCCTACCTCTTGATAACGCAGAGCATCCACCTCCGTCTGCACAAGCACACCGCCAATATCGGCAAAAATCGGTCGCAACAAAGGTTTTATTTTTTGATAACTTTTAGTTGATTTTTCCGACAACCTGGCATTGACAATAAAAAGTGGAACTGACTTTTTAGCACACAAGGTAAATAAAGCGGGCCAAATTTCAGTTTCCATAATAATGGCAACTCTAGGCTGAAAATGATTCAAAAAACGGTTTATGGCACCAGGGACATCTATTGGCAAATAGACATGTTCAATTCTATCGCCTTGTAGCGCATGGACACGCAGATAACCCGGCTCAGTTGCCGTAGTGACCAGCACTTTATAAGGGGAGTTGTCACAAAAATAATTAATCAAAACATTAGCCGCTTCGATTTCACCGACGGATGCAGCATGTATCCAGATAAGCTGCTGAGTATGTTGAGAAGCATAAAAACCTAAATACTCTTTCCAGCGAGCATGATAAGCTTTCTTTTTGATTCCCCTAATATACTGAAAAGCAATTAAAAATGGCAATAGCAGATAAACTAAAGAAATATACAAATAATACATATCTTAAAATTCAAAATAAGTAGAGGTTAATACTAAGGAATGCATACTTAAGGTACAAAAATATAACTGATTAGCACATCGAACGACAGACTAAATAAAGAACACTTAGACTAAACTAAGGAATGCGGCACAAGCAGCCCAAAGCCTACACCGACGCACTGACTGACCACCGTAGGGTACAACCGAACTAATCATTCACCCGCATAAACAAACCAGTGAACATATGCTTCGCACGCTCACCGCGCGAAGCATATATACAGCTAAAACTTAAGCTTCTTCAGCAACCGTCACAGCAACCGTCACAGTAACATCAGTATGCAGATTCACATCAATCTGATATTCCCCAAGGTGACGAATAATACCTTCAGGTAAACGTACTTCACGCTTATCAACAGCAGCACCCGCAGCCGTCATTGCATCAGCAATATCCTGAGTACCAACAGAGCCGAATAGCTTGCCTTCTTCGCCCGCTTTATGAGTAATAACAACTTCAACCTTACCCAATGCCTCCGCTCTTACTTGAGCAGCCGCTAATTTTTCAGCCGCCGCTTTTTCAAGTTCTGCTCTACGCTTTTCAAATTCAGCAATTTTTTCTTTTGTAGCCATAACAGCTTTTTGATGCGGAACAAGGAAATTTCTAGCATACCCTGATTTCACATTTACTTTATCACCTAGATCACCTAGGTTTACAACTTTCTCAAGAAGGATAACTTCCATCTTTAAATCCTCATAATTTATCGGAATACCGATTCCACAGCACTTTAGGTGCTGAATGGGGGTTTTATATTTTTCGTAAATTCAGCCAGGTATCACTTAAACCAATAATCGCTACCGGCAACACTATATGCGGAACAACAAAGATCAACATATAAAAAAATGGCAATAAAAAGTGTTTTATTTTAGTTTTTGATATCAGAGCATGCACAATCGCAGTTCCAATAAAACCATACAACATAAATAAAATAATACCTATATTCCACGCCACCTCAGAAACCACGCCCCCCACCAACGATGCAATCAAAAAAATAACAATCGTTGCCATAGTGAAGCGAGAAGGCATACGCAAAGACAAGTACTCAACACGAAATCCACCTGGATTATATAACGCGGCCTGCCACCAGCGCGCCAATAACAAGCCTAATAATAAACCCGTTACTGAACCCGTGGCAATAAGCCCGGTCATATACTTGGACAACATGGCAACTGTCTGCTTAACTTGCTCCGCAGGCACATCAGATGCCTGCAACATAGGTTCAACCATTATGCTCAAAACTGCCTGCCAATAATCAACAGGGCTCTGCATAAACAAGTAAACCCCAAGCACTGCCAGAACACCTAATATCGATGCTATTTCAAAAGCCAGCGACAAATGCCGGCCTTCACGCAAGACTATCGAAAGTATCCAGACAGGGATCCATAGAATAAGCGCATAACCAAATGCGAATTGAAAATTCCCTAGGACTATAACACCCAATATAGCAGCCGCTACACTAGCGCTTAATAAGACCAGCAAACCTTCATATGCCCCACGGCGCAATGTGACCAATGCTACCGTAGCAGAACTTACAATACTAATAGGCGGCAAAATGAGTGATAGCAAAGCCAAAGAAGATGCGACAGTCATCGCTGCCATCCTCCCCCGCATAATAAAACTTGCTAAAAATTTCACTGCGCCTTACCTTTAATTAATCGTGTGCGTCACAAAAAGGCATCAAAGCAACATAACGCGCACGCTTAATAGCAGTGGTTATTTGTCTTTGATTTTTTGCACTTGTGCCGGTAATACGGCTAGGTACAATTTTACCTGTTTCAGTAACGAACTCACCTAACAATTCGATATTTTTGTAATCGATTGCATTTGCTTCACCTTCAGCACCAAAAGTATAGTGCTTTTTGCGTCTCATTTGACGTGCCATAAGCTAACCTCTATGTATTGTTTTATTATTCAGAATCAGTTGTAGTTGCTGCCGCTTTTTCTGTCGTCGCAGCCTTTGCTTCAGTAGTAGTAGCAGCTTCTGCTACTGCTGGCTTTTCAGCTACTGCTGGCTTTTCAGCTACTGCTGGCTTTTCTGCTTCTGCTGGCTTTTCAGCTACCGCAGATTTCTCAGTCGCTTCTGCCGCAATAACCGTTGCCCCTGTAATGGCACCACTCATAACTAAAGTCATGCTACGTAACACAGCATCATTAAAACGGAAACTACTTTCCAGCTCTTCTAAAGTTGCCTGGTCACACTCAATATTCATCAATACATAATGTGCTTTTTGCAGTTTTCTGATTGGGTATGCAAGATGTCTACGCCCCCAGTCTTCAAGACGATGAATAGCACCTGACGCTCCCTCAATAGATGCACGGTAGCGATCAATCATCGCAGGCACTTGAGAGCTTTGATCAGGATGAACTAAAAAGACAATTTCATAATGTCGCATAATTTTCCTTTCGGTATAAAAGCCTTCTATTAATCTTATAGTAAGGCAAGGAGAGTTTTTTAAAACCCCATAAAAAAGCCAGCCATTATATTTTATTTTTACTTTTATTGCAAAATAGTTTTCTAATCATAGGATTTTAATTCAGCACAATAGAAATAAAAAATCCCAATACTAATGCTATGATAGCTTTAAATACTGAAAATCGGACAAATTATGCAACAAAACACTATCACCGAACAAATGACCCAGGCGGGTCAAAAAATTGAACATGACTCCTTTGCCATTGTTGATCAAGAAGTAGGCACACATACCTACTCTGCAACAGAATGGAGCATTGTACGCAGAATGATCCATGCCACTGCAGATTTTGAGTTTAACGGCTTAACAAAATTTCATCCTGACGCAGTATCCGCAGGAATTAAAGCCATATCTCAGGGAGGCCATATTATTGCCGACGTAGAAATGATTTGTGTTGGATTATCTAAACCACGACTAAGCCATTTTGGCGTTGATACACACCACTATATTTCGGATGCCGATGTTATTAGCCGGGCAAAAGCAGAAAACAGTACACGCGCTGTACAGGCAATGCGCAAAGCACAGCACCTAGGCTTACTGGAGAACAGTATTATTGCAGTTGGCAATGCCCCTACGGCATTACTGGAAGTCATACGCATGATCAAAGAAGATGGACTGCGTCCGGCATTAATTGTCGGCATGCCTGTCGGCTTTGTCTCCGCCGCAGAATCAAAACACGAAGCAGCATTATTACAAGATACCCCCTGGATCATAACCCAAGGCCGGAAAGGTGGGTCAACGCTTGTTGTCGCCGCCATTCATGCACTATTAGCACTCGCTGAACAAGCAGCTAAATAAGCAAATCATACTCTGCTTACACACAAGACCCAGTCATAACAAAAAAGAGAAGGCAAACTAAAGGCATTCAATATATTTTAGACATAAAAAAACCAGCCTAGGCTGGTTTTTTTATGTTAAAAAGCAGCTAAATTAATCTTCAGCTTCTTCTAACTCAGGACGATCAACTAATTCAACATACGCCATCGGTGCTTTATCTCCTGTACGGAAACCACACTTCATGATACGTAGGTAACCACCTGGACGCTCTTCATAGCGTGGACCAAGCTCATTGAATAATTTTGTAACGATGTCACGATCTCTTAATTTAGCAAATGCCAAACGACGATTTGCTACTGAATCTTTTTTAGATAAAGTAATTAGAGGTTCTGCGATAGAACGCAATTCTTTTGCTTTAGGCAAAGTCGTTCTAATTAATTCTTTATCAAACAGTGACGTAGCCATATTGCTAAACATGGCTTTTCTATGACTACTATTTCTATTTAGTTGTCTACCAGACTTACGATGTCTCATACTAATAAACCTTATTATGTTATAAAATCGCTTGAGATTGCTCAAGTAGATTTTCAGGCGGCCAATTCTCTAGACGCATTCCTAAAGAGAGTCCCTTAAGCGCTAACACGTCCTTTATCTCAGTTAATGACTTTCTACCCAGATTAGGTGTTTTCAATAATTCATACTCTGTACGCAGAATAAGATCACCAATGTAATAGATATTTTCTGCCTTCAAGCAATTCGCTGATCTGACAGTTAACTCTAAATCATCAACCGGACGAAGAAGATTAGGATCAATCTGCTCGACAGGCTCAACGACTTCTTCTACAATTTGCTCATTGACTTTTTCAAAATCGACAAACACAGATAATTGATCATGTAATATAGTTGCAGCAAGCTTTATAGTTTCTTCGGGGTCAACTGTACCATTCGTTTCTAACTCAATAACAAGCTTATCCAGATTAGTACGTTGCTCTACCCGCGTTGACTCAACGCTATAG
>DAOVWV010000105.1 GCA_030636485.1 Methyloprofundus sp. | reverse complement strand
TTTGTGAGAAACTGGATATTAATGTCTGGGAATTAATTGCATTAGCGAGTCGTCATCCGCGTGTTGATATTTTGCAACCTGGCGCAGGCGTTGGGGGGCACTGTATTGCTGTAGACCCCTGGTTTATAGTCGCAAAAAACCCTGATGAAGCACGCTTGATCAAAACAGCCAGGGAAGTTAATGATAGTAAACCACGCTGGGTGCTTAAGCAGATAAAGCAAAATCTGGATCATATACATCAGCAATACCCCGATAAAACAAGAAGCCAATTAACAATCGCTTGCTTGGGACTTGCATTTAAACCTGATATTGATGACCTACGCGAAAGCCCAGCTTTAGGTATTAGTATCGCGATTGCAGAGTTAGGTGCTCAGGTCAATGTTGTTGAGCCAAATATCGATTGCTTGCCAAAACAATTATTAAAAGATAATGTGAGTTTAATGCCTTTAAGTGAAGCAATTAGCAGTGCTGATATTGTTTGTGTTTTAGTCAAACATGCTGGGTTTGAAGGTATTCAAAATAAGATTAATGAGGGGCAGCAGGTCGTTGATGCAGTTGGGTTAATAAAAGATTAACAGATGACTGGCCTGAGCAGTAATCTGGACAGAATAAAATAAGATGTCTATTGAGTCAGGCTTGGTATGTGTTTATGATTATCGTTTAAGTGCTTAGTTCATGTTATGGGCAGGCAGGAATGATGAGGTAAATAGGGCTGCCCGTTTCAGGTGGGCAAGTGACACTTAAAATATTATAATGGATCGTAGCAGCTATTGCTATTTCGGAAATAGCAATAGCCTGTCAACCTTATGCATGAAGCTCGCCTTAAGCAACGGAGTGCTTAGATAAGGCGTGTGAATAATCCCTGATTTTAAAGTGGATACATCAAAGTAGGAAGAGGCACCGAGGTATTTTGGTGTCACTGATGATTAAAAAGATTAAAATAGTATAGGGAAATCTAGATTGAATAAATAAATAAATAATTACATGACACCGTTAATTCAAGGCAATAAAGCTTTACGCGAAAAAAACTATCACCAAGCGATAGCTCATTATATTAAAGCATTAATAGCGACACCTGGTTTATCGAAAACTATCGCTCAGAATATTAAAATTGCCAGGCATAAGATTAAGGCGCAGCAAGTAGTAGATACGAAGCCGCGAGTTGCTGTGTGTGGTTGGGCACTATCACATAGTTCGGCAGATCGTGTTTATACCTTGGCAAAATTATATGAAACCTTTGCTGAAGTTGAAATTATAGGCTCAATTTTTCCACAACATGGTAGCAAAATATGGGAGCCGATTCGCGGTAGTTCAATTTCCATTCATAGCTTTATCGTCAATGATGAAAGCCAGTTTCTGGATCAGGCAATCCGGTTAGTAATAGAGCACCCTTATGATATTGTGCATTTATCTAAACCGCGTATGCCCAATATTTTTATTGGTCTGCTTTATAGGTTGATTTGGGAGGCTAAAGTATTAGTCGATATCGATGACGAAGAACTGGCTCATGTGGGGGCTGATACGCCGATAAAAATAAAGGACTACCTAAAAAATCATGCGAGCTTACCTGTACTGAAAGAGCTTGATGGTGTCGAATGGACACAGTTAGCCGTTGGGATGGCACAGGGCTTTGATGGTGTTACGGTGTCTAACTCTGTATTGCAGCAACGATATGGGGGGAGGGTTATCCGTCATGCGCGAGATGAAAATTGCTATCAGCCTTCAGTTGAGCTTAAACGCAGGAGTCGTGAGAAATTTGCTATTCCGCTAGATCAGAAGGTGGTTCTGTTTTGTGGTATACCAGATAAGGGTAATGGCCTTATTAAGACCGCCAAGGCAATTGCTACTCTTAAGTGTGATGGTGTTATCTTTGTGATAGCAGGGGATTTTTCCGACAATAAACTGAAGCAGGCATTGCAAGCCATTGAGGGGGTTGATTATCGCTTTATTGCCAACCAGCCAGCTGATAGTATTCCTGAAGTAATGGCAGTAGGGGATATTTGTATATTGTTACAGGATCCAACATCAGCCGTTTCAAAGTTTCAGCTACCAGCTAAATTATCAGATGCATTAGGTATGGGACTAGTCGTTTTAGCCCATGAATCCCCAGTTTATGCAGATATTGCTGAGCAGGGGGGAATAATTACAGTCAGCAATAAGGATTTGGCTAATACATTGCAAACATTGATTACAGATGATGCACATTGTCAACAAGTTTCAGCAATAGCTCATGATGTATTTAAAACGGAAATTTCTTATACGAAAAATAGGCATCGTTTGCAACAACTTGTTGCCTGTCAAAATCAGGATGATGTGCTGTATGGTGTAACTCCTCTATTTACTGCCTATAAATCGTTACATGCTTTGCGTAACCTGCTGGATAAGGATAAATCATCAAGTTCAGGCTTGTTAGGTGATATTATGACTGTGGAATCAGGGGCCGGGAGTGTTTCAGGTCATAAACATCCACAGGGTAAAAGTAATAACCCGGTACCTCATAAAAATAACAGGGACTTAAAGGCTAAAACTCAAAACAAGCCCAAGTTAGTTGCTGTGAGACAGAATATTCCTGTGCACTCCCAAGCAGGAGTGCATGAATATATTGAAGATATGCCTACTATACTGGTCTGTGGTCATATTGCCGGGGATAAGTTATTTGGCAGTGAGCGTAGTCTCATAGATATTCTTGATGCATTTTGTACGCTAAAATACAATGTTATTGTTTCTATTCCTTCGCGAGCGAATGGTCAATATTTAAATGCACTTATTGAGCGCTCTCATAAACTCATAGTCTTCAGGTATGGGTGGTGGCGGGATAATAACAGTATTAATGATTCGGTTGTTGCTGTTTTTTCTAATATTATTGCCGAATATAAAGTTAATGCAGTTCATGCTAACACAATTATGCTGCGAGAACCTTTAGTTGCGGCTAAGAGGCTTGATATTCCCGCAGTTGTGCATGTTAGAGAGCTTATCCTGCATGATGAATCTCTTCTAAAGTTGATAAATGTGCCTGCGAAAATGATAGTAGAGCAGATTATTGAATCGTCAGATTATCTTATTGCAAACTCAGAAGCCACAGCGGACGGTTTTAAAAAGAGTCATGGGTATAAGGTCATTCCTAATACTGTCGATATTGAATTATTTGATATCCCTAATAAAATTGAATCTAACAATATTAAAGTTGGATTAATTAGCAGTAATTTACCAAAAAAAGGAATTTTTGATTTTATTGAGATAGCGACATTGCTATATAACGAGATTCCAGAAGTAAAATTTTATTTAATCGGTTCAGTCAATGAGCACACCGATTTACTAAAGCAAAAACAAGTAGCGGGCGATATTCCGTCAAACGTAGTTTTTGCTGGGTATTATGAAAACCCATTGAACGCAATTGCTGAAGTTAACATAGTACTCAGTCTTTCTAATTTTCAGGAGTCTTTTGGACGCACAATTTTAGAGGCAATGGCAGCAAGAAGAGCGGTTTTGGTCTATGACTGGGGGGCGTTGCCGGAGCTAGTAGAAAATGGAAAAAATGGATTTATAGTACCTTTTCGAGATATTGCAGCGACCACTTCCCAGTTAAAAGAAATGTGTTTAAATCCATCCTTGCTTGTGGCTATGGGGGAACATGGGCGCAAACGTGCAGTTGAAATTTATGCCAAAGCGCATTACGCTGAGAAAATGAAATATGCATATAATGATATTTTTAATAGAGCAAAAAAACAGTTAATTTTGCCTGCGCGTAACATAAGCAAAGCTTCTCCTTTAGGTGGCAGGCCTAAGATTGCCTATTTTCTATGGCACTTTCCAGTTCCTTCGGAAACATTCGTTTTAAATGAATTAAGAATGCTGGTTCAGCAAGGGTACGATGTCTGTGTTTTTTGTCGGCAATCTCCCTATAAAGATTTTACACCCGATTTTATAATTGAGTGGGAGCGAGTTGATAGTCCGGAAGCTTTGGCAATGCGCCTTACGGAAACTAAACGGGATGTTGTGCATTCACACTTTACCTATCCGACAGTAACGGATATGGTTTGGCCTGCATGTGAAATAGCCGAAGTTAATTTCACTTTTATTGCGCATGCACAGGATATTTTCCGTTACGCTAATGATAAAAAAAATAAGATAGGAGAAATTACTCAATCGGATTTTTGTCAAAAATTATTTGTTCCAGCGCACTTTCATCGTGACTATGTAGAAGAGAGAGGCGTATTAGCCAGGAAAATTTGTATTAATCCAAATGGAATCGATGCAAGTTTATATGTTCAAGCCTGGCAAGCCCAAAGAGCAGCAAGACCATTTAAGAGTGTTTGTGCGATACACAGGTTTACGGAAAAAAAAGGTCTGGAATATTTAATTCAGGCGGGGAAGCGTTTAGCCAATTCGGGTATTCATATACATATTTATGGCTACGGTGATTTAGAGGATAGTTATAAATCAATCATTGCAGAAGCCCAGTTGAAAAATGTATATATACATGGGCCTGTAAAAGGCCGCGATGAAATGATACATATTTTTAATCAAAGTGACCTGTTTGCCTGCCCTTCTGTAAGAGCAGTAGATGGGGATATGGATGGAATACCCACTGTTTTGATGGAAGCCATGGCCAGTGGCATTCCTGTCTTAACAACGGATATTTCTGGTATCCCTAACCTGGTTCAGCATAATGTAACTGGTTTTGTTTGTAAACCTACACCAGAATCCATTGCGGAGGTTATTGAATATTACTATGCGCTTCCTGATACACATGTTGAAGCAGTCATAGAGGATGCAGCTAAAGTAATTAAAAAAGATTATGATGTCAGTAAGCTAATGCTTGGGTTAACGCGGGTTTGGGAGCAGAAAACCGTTGATATTATAATAGTGAGCTGGAACAACATTCCTGAGTTATCGGAAGTGGTACGTAGGATATTTAAATATACTAGCCTGCCATTTCATCTTATTATTTGTGATAATGGTAGTGATAGGAATGGGATGGCAAACCTTTGCCGTATTTATGCAGAGAATGATAGTGTTACAGTTATATTGAATCGGGATAATGCATTGGTGGGGCCTGGGACAAATATTTGTATGCAGCATAGCTGGTCTGATTATGCCGTATATGTATGTGGTAAAGAGGGTTTTGTTCTAAACTACGGCTGGGAAAAGTCCCTGATAAATTACATGCAAGAGAATCAGGATGTAGGTTTGGCTGGCTCTATTGGGTATGCACCGGATTATCTATACGGGTACCAGTACCCTGATGCTATTCCTGAATTTCCTAAATTTCGCAATAAAAATTTTGCAGCAGAAAACCAAAAACGTCGATTTGGTCATATACAGGGAGGATTTTTTGTTATTAGACGAAAAATGTATGAAGAAATTGGTGGGTTTAGTGATGCAGTACCACATAACTATACTGATGTTGAGTATAGTTATTATGTAGAAAGTTGTGGTTGGAGGTTGGGGGCGGCTCCGAACTTATTAGCACTTTTTAATAAATCGCGTCCAGGATTGTTTTCTAGGATTGATGAGAGTATCTATGCTACGCACCCACCTAGGCTTGAAGACTTGCCGAATCTCGATTTAATTGCGCAAAGGAAGGTTTGTCGCTGTAATATTTGCCATTGGATGGGGAAAGTTTTTTTAGAGTCAAAAATTTGCCCACAATGTACATCGGCTCCAGAAGATCGTTCGCTATTTCACTTTTTAGCTAGCTCAACATTGACTTATCGACGACTCCCTGCTGTTGGAATTAATGTTCGTTCTGCAATGGGAGGTTTTTGGAAGGAACAATTTCAGGGAATGATGTTTGATGGTTTTGATTTTATTAAAGAACTTAAAGATATTGGGTGTTTGGACTTTAATGATGGCTCTGTAAAGCTTATTTATCTAAATCAAATATTTGATGGTAGTGATACTGATTATGTAGTTATTGGAGAAATTGACAGGCTTTTGTCGGAAGAGGGCATACTTTTAATTCGTCAGACTAATGATCAAACAAAAAATAAATTATCTAAAGAATACCTGAAAGAAATAATGAAAGATTACAATTTCTCATATTTTGAAGATGTAAGATATAGTAGCGCGGTTATTCATTTTGATTGGAATAACCTTTTAGTATGCCGGAAAATAGAGCCAAGTTTATGCGTGTCATAATTATAGGAGGGGCAGGATTTTTAGGTACAGCTATTACACAAGAGCTGATTAACCAAGGGGATGATGTACAGGTTTTAGATACCCATGCTCGTTTTTCTAGGATTTCTACGCAACTGAGGGGGGGCAAATTAATCTCCTTTGATTATAGAAAAATGGAAA
>DAOVWV010000037.1 GCA_030636485.1 Methyloprofundus sp. | reverse complement strand
TATCTTAAAGAGCTGCTCAGAGATGCAGCGTTTATTGAGAATTCCTTGCAATATCGCCCTGATTATTCCTATTATGCCAGTCATAGTTGTCGCGAAAATTATTATTGTATCGGTGATGCAGCAGGATTTGTAGATCCCATTTTTTCGCATGGCGTACAAAATGCATTCTATAATGCAGCTGTTGCCAGTTTAGCGGTTATTGAGTCATTAAAGAATACTAAAAAAAGTGCGCGCTATGCCGCTTTATGTGAAAACCGGATGCAGCAGTTTTATAGTTTTTCCAGGGCATTGTCGCTGGGAGATTTTGGTTGCAATGGTGTGCATCGTGATCTGGTTAAATCACTGATGAAATCCTTGCCTCCATTAGAGCTTGAATTAATGCTGGTTGCTTCCGAAATGACTAACCGCTCGGAAAACTTTAAGCAGTTGGCGCGGGAAGCGGGGGTGTGGGAGACATTTTCTGAGCAGTTTGAACAGCAGAAGCGAGGCGTGATAGAAGAGTTACAATTTTAATAGTTGCATTTTCTCGTTTCTCACGCCTTGCGTTTCGTGATGCAGGGCGTGAGAGTGAGGTATTTATGTATAACGATGGGCGGAGGCACTGGGAACTATAGCTTCTCAGTTAAATAAATTCCATTTGTACAACGGATAACATCCCTTTGAGGGATGGTATCCGTGAAGTTATTTTTCTGAAAATCTATAGGGTAAAGGTTAGTCCTGCAAAGCTTTCCTGACATTAAATTATAGATTTAACAAGAATTTTTCAGCTAATCTTGCTATTTCGGTGGCTTTATCATTTCCATTGATGCAGCGTCTACACCTTGCGAAATCAGTTTGATGATGATTAACATAGTCGGTAATTTTCCTGCCAGTAAATGTACCTGTCTTAAACCCATGAACCAAAATAAAAAGAGCGATATCTCCATTTAATGCCATATCAGGATCACTCACAAGGTCTACTCCTAATAGACGGGAATATTTTTCGTAGTTTCGTTGCCATGTTAACTGAACAAAACCTCTTCCATAATAGGGGTAATAGCGTAAATTATCTTTTCTCCATTGTTCTGCATCTCTATGCCAGAAAGCTTCTTTAACAGGCCTAAAGGTTTGTGCGGTTTCCCACTCTACTGTTGCTAAAACATAGGCAATCTGAGTGTTGATACCAATGCCCTGAGATTTGCATTCGTTTTTGATTGCTTCTATCACGCCGTGTTTTGTATTAAAATCATGATTACCCAATCCAATATTCGTGCCCTTGATCAATTCTTGTAGAACTGCAATTGACTCAGGCCCTATCATATCCGGGTTTCCAGGGTAATAATCACTCTTAAATTCGGCCCATGCATTGCGTGTCCGTGGGCCAATTAAGCCATCAAAAGGGCCGGCAGGTAAGCCTAGACGATTGAGTGCTATCTGTAATTCCCGTAATTGTGCTTCAGAAAGCTCACTAATCATGCTGGGTTCTACAATTGTCGATAACTCGACTAATTTCATAATAATCACCTTAAATTAAATTGACATAAGCATTGATGGATAAGGGCGGGGGATTTTTTCGGAATACTCATATATACTTCGCCCAGCCACCATTACGGTTTTCTAGCAGCTGTTTTTTACTGATAGCTGTGGGACTGAAATAGTTACGTAGTCAGCTATGCGCCTATTTTATTGCTTTGTCCCCGCAAAAAACTTTCAGCATCACTCTACAGCTATTTTTATAGATTTACCTGTAAGAAAAATGAAGAAAAATGAATCTATTGCGTTATAGCTACTCTAAAAGATTTTTTTATGTTGCGCAGCGGGGTTTGGACTATCAAATGTAATCATAAGGTGGAAAAAAACAACTATTTAGTGATATAGCTAAAAAATACTGTACTATGAGCTCATATACACTCTCAAGACCGATCTAAAAATAATGAATCGAATAAAAGGATTTATCCGTTGCGCTGTCGGCTGTTATGCTCTTGCTCCTTACTCAGTCACATCACATGCAGAGACTGTTGATCTTACCAACCTGAGTATTGAGCAGTTGATGGGAAGTGAAGTGACGACAGTGAGCCGGACGGAGCAGAAGTTTGCCGATACTGCTGCGGCTGTGTATGTGATTACTCAGGAGGATATTCAGCGCGCTGGGGTCACTAATATTCCCGATGTATTACGTATGGCACCAGGCGTGCAAGTGGCGCGGATTAGTGCGAGCGAATGGGCGGTGACCGTGCGGGGGTTTAATGGTCGTTTTGCCAATAAACTATTGGTGTTGTTGGATGGGCGTACCGTCTATTCACCTGTTTTTGCCGGAGTGCGTTGGGAGAATCTGGATTTGGTGCTGGAAGATATAGAGCGTATCGAGGTCATTCGTGGATCGGGAGCCAGTGTCTGGGGGCAAAATGCAGTGAATGGCGTGATCAATATCATTACCAAGCATACCGAGGATACTCAGCAAGGGCTTGTTTCTATTGCTGCGGGTAATGAAGAGCGTGCCATTGCAGAGCTGCGCTATGGTGGCCAATTAGGTGATAAGACGCATTACCGGGTGTTTGGCAAGTTTGTTTATCGGGATGACTTTGTTGATTTGCAAGGTAATGATGCGGGTGATAATTGGACGCAAGGGAAGGGGGGCTTTCGGATAGACTGGAATTCTAATGACGGTGATCGCCTGATGATTGAAGGGGATGGTTTTGTCAGTCATATTAATGATGAATTTCTGCTACCTGTCGATGACCAGTCGGGTGAACCTAGACGAGAACTGGAGGAGCAGTCAGGTGCGAGTGCTTTGATGCGCTGGGAACATGATTTTTCGGTGGCCTCAACTATCCATACTCAGGTCTATTATGAGTATTTTAATGAGGAAGATCATCAATTCAGTAGTGAAAGGAGTCATACCTTGGATTTTGATTTTCAGCATGATATTGCGCTGACGAAAAATAATTATTTCAATTGGGGGCTGGGGTACCGGTACGTTAATAGTGCTTATTTTGATGGTATACTTTCTACGACTGAGCCAACCTATCAGGATCTGCATCTGGTGAGTGCTTTTGTGCAGGATAAAGCATTGTTTTTTGATGGCGCATTACAATTGACGTTAGGAGCAAAGGTTCAGTATTACACGCTCTCGGATTGGGACTTTCAGCCATCGGTGCGTGTGCTGTGGAAAGTTCACCCTGAGCATCGTCTCTGGGCGGCATTTTCCAGAGCGACTCGTTCGCCATCGCGTGGTGAAACGGCACTTTCTCTTAAGCCTTTACCCTTGCCACCGCCCATTCCACTGGACTTGGTGTTTCAGGCCAATCCGGAGCTGACGAGAGAATTGGTGAACAGTTATGAGCTGGGTTATAGAGGGTGGTGGTTAAGTAATCAGATCTCGTTGGATGTGGCGCTGTTTTTTAATGACTATAAAGACCTGATAACCGGGTCACTAGGCTCTGTGGATTATGTGAATGGCGTGCTGCCGGCTTCCTTTGAAAATGATACTGACGCTCAAACCTGGGGAGTTGAAATGGCGACAGAGTGGCGACCTATAGAGCGTTTACGCTTACAGCTATCGTATACTTATCTGCAAGTCCACTTAGCGCAGCAAGACCAGCCGCACAGTGATCCGGAAAACCAGCTTGCCTTGCGTAGTTCACTTAATATTACCCCGACGATTACTGCTGATCTTGGGGTTCGCTATGTGGATTCTTTTTATGTGCAGAGTTTATTGCTGGGGACGGTGAGTACCGTGGATAGCTATGTGGGCTTGGATTTGCGTTTAGGCTGGAGGCCAATACAAAATCTTGAGCTTTCTTTTGTTGGGCAGAATTTGAATAATAAGCAGCATCTTGAATATATTGATGAGGTATTTGCGTACCCAAGACAACTGGAAAGAAGTTTTTATGGGCAGATTCAGTGGTATTTTAAGTGAGTGTTTTGGTGGCAATATGCATAATGCTGGAAATTTTCTTTGCCTGACGTGGTAGGCGGGGCTTACCTGGGGGTATGCATGGGCAGTTTGCCCATGCAAGCGGGCGAGCTGCCCGTTTCCCCAGAGTATGAATAAAAAGCTTTAGCGAGTCTTTACATCAAGGTTAGCAACTCTTCTAAAATACCTCCGTTACTGGCTAGAATTTGCTTGGGAAATACGCCTGTATTACCTTTAAAATCAGTAACCGTGCCACCTGCTTCCAGTACGATGAGTGCCCCGGCAGCAACATCATATAAATTTAACTCCTGCTCCCAGAAGGCATCCACCTGGCCATCGGCAACCAGGCATAAATCCATTGCAGCGGAGCCAAAACGGCGTTGACCGGTTGTGCGCTGTGCAATTTTGCAAAAACGTTCCAGATTGTTTTCTTGCAGATAAGAGCGTAAGCAGGCAAAGCCTGTTGCAATCATGGAATTACCAAGATCTGTTTCATTGGAGACGTTTATTTTTTGGCCATTTTTAAAAGCACCGTGATCTTTTTTTGCGCAGTAGTAATCATTCAAGGCGGGGGCGAAAACGGCACCGAAAATAAGCTCACCATTAATTTCCAGAGCGACGCTGATAGACCAGAAGTATTGTCCTTTAGTAAAAGAGTGGGTGCCATCGATGGGGTCAACAATCCAGCGTTGAGCCTGGTCTTCTGTTTGCCCGCTTTCTTCACCCCAAAAGCCGTATTCAGGATAATGTTCGGCGAGTGCCTGTTTTAAAAACTTTTCTACTGCAATATCAGCTGCAGTGACGAAATCACGCGGTTTTTTTTGGGAAACTTGCAGGTTTTGTAAATCTTTAAATTGAGCTAGGGCAATATTACCGGCTTCGCGGATAATTGTTTCAAGAGTGTTGAGAGATACTGGCATGGGTAAGTGCTCGTGTGTGGTGGAGTTATGTTGTATTCAATATATAGTATAAGGGGAGTAGGCTTTGACCTACAAGTGGCAGCGGTTATTTATTCACTATGACTGAGCGAAGTAGCTGAAACTTTGCTGCATGGTGATCAGCAATGACGGAGTTATGTGAGGGGTTTTTGTTCTTAGTGTGATTGATGTCGATTTTAATGGACGGAGATAATGATGATTTGATATAATCAAAAGATTTCCATGCGTATTTGTTGTATGGAGAAACATTAGTCAAAGTACTTGTGTGGTGTGATAACGAATGGGGCTTTTCAAACCATATGCTAGAACTGCGGTTGCTTTGATGAGCGCAAAATAAGCACCATGTTTGATGCGGCGTAGGACGGACTGAGTCCGCCTTATGATGCGTAAATTATTCAACTACTTCAGTGGTTGAGCCCTTGTATTGTTTAGATAACTTAGGGCTGAGGGTTTTATTTTTTCCTCAGTTCTTAATATACCCCCTATTTTTATATGTCTGAAATTAGAAGAACGAAAATATTAGCAACCCTTGGTCCTGCAACAGATAAGCCAGGAGTATTAGAAAAGCTGTTTTATGCCGGAGTTGATGTAGTACGCCTAAACTTCTCTCATGGTAGTGCTCAGGATCATATAGATAGAGCAAACAATGTTCGCGCCTTGTCAAAAAAGACAGGTCGTAGAGTCGGGATTCTGGCTGACTTGCAAGGTCCAAAAATTCGTATTGCGCGTTTTGAAGAGACTAAAGTCTGGTTAGATGAAGGGCAGGACTTTTCTTTAGATATTAATCTGGGTGAAAATGCAGGCGATAATAGCCATGTAGGTATTACTTACGAAGCATTGGCGCGTGAAGTGAAGCCGGGAAGTCGTTTATTACTAGATGATGGGCGTGTTGTACTGGATGTTGTGAATGTTGTTAATGGGCGCATTAATTGTACTGTCATAGTCGGTGGTAATTTATCTAATAATAAAGGGATTAACCTATTAGGTGGCGGACTGTCAGCTGCGGCATTAACGGAGAAAGATAAAGAAGATATTTTCACTATTGGTAAAATTCAGGCCGATTTTGTTGCTGTCTCTTTTCCACGTTGTGCTGATGACCTACATTTGGCGCGTAAATTACTGGCTGATGTTAATTGTCACCCTGACATTGTTGCCAAGGTTGAGCGTGCTGAAGCGATGCAGAAAGATATTATGGATGAAATCATCCTTGCCTCTGATGTCATTATGGTTGCGCGTGGAGATTTGGGTGTGGAAATCGGTGATGCCAATTTACCGGCTGCACAGAAATTGCTTATTAGCCGTTCACGCGAATTAGACCGTGCGGTGATTACAGCAACCCAAATGATGGAGTCGATGATTGATAATCCGATTCCGACGCGTGCTGAAGTTTTTGATGTTGCGAACGCGGTACTTGATGGTACGGACGCGATTATGCTTTCTGCAGAAACTGCGGCAGGCAGGTACCCAGTGCAAGCAGTTGAGGCGATGGTGCGTGTCTGTCTGGAAACGGATAAGCAGCGTGCTGCAAGTGTTTCTAAACATCGGGTTGATGAGCATTTTGAGCGTACTGATGAAGCGATTGCCATGGCTGCGATGTACCTGGCGAACCATTCTGATGTACAGGGTTTAGTCTCACTGACTGAGTCAGGTGCAACGCCTTTATGGATGTCGCGCATTAGATCAGGCTTGCCTATCTTTGCATTTAGTAGTCATGAGCCTACTTTAGGTAAGGTGACTTTATACCGTGGTGTGATTCCCATTTACTTTGAGTTAAAAGATCAAAGTGATGAGCAATTGAATAAGGAAATTATTGAATTGTTGAAAAAATTCACTTATGCTGAAAAAGGCGATACCTTTATTATTACCAAAGGGGATCTAACAGGGAAGGAAGGCGGAACAAATGCACTGAAAGTGGTTACTATAGGGGAAGGATTGATTCCTGAGTAGGTTTTGGCTGTAAGTTATTCATGGATGGGTGGGGTAGGGTTTGATAATAACCATAACTACTATAAGTTATTAATATTTAAATATACTCCCCTTTCCATATGGTATAATTCATGGATGCGTATTTCTTTATTTATGCATCAACATTATTTTAATCATTTAAATAAGGTAAGATTTAAGATGAGTTCATTGAAAAAATTAGTATTAGCTGCTTTTGTTAGCTCTGCAATGCTTGCAGCGGCTCCTGTTGTTGTTGCCAAGCCAGCAGGTAAAATTGCGAATCAGACTCAAGAGGGAGTTAAGCAGGCACTTTTAGATACAATTGCTGTTGCTGAGGAAACTTTAGCTGCAATGAAGGGTGGTGATGCTGATAAAGAGACTGTTATGGCACTGCTTAAGAAAACTAAACAGACAGCTAAAACAATTGAAAGCTCTGTTGTATTGGCAGATCGTGATAGAGCATTAGCTAAAGTTAAAAAATCGCGTTCAGCTTACAGAAAAGATCAACATGAAAAAGCTGAAGAATTGATGGAACAAGCTGTTGAGCGTTTTATTAAAGTTAATGAGAAATATCATAACTTCTAAGGTATTTAGTATCTATGGTTATTCTATCTGAGTAACCAAAGCTATATAAGGCTCGTTGCTGGTTAAGCAACGGGCTTTTTTTATGCCTGAAGGTTTTTAGTTATGATTTTGTCTCTGTTCACAGCCTTGCTACGTGGTTAGGTGCTGTTGACTTAAAGCGGGGTAAGAGGCTGGTTATACGAATTCAGGGAAGAATATATGAGTGTATGGTTTAATGGAATGGCAATCAGTCATTCCATTAAACTCATGGAAAAACAGTCTTTAATCTTCTTGAGTTGTCAGTTTTGCTGCAAACTTAGCCGAAGCTATGCCCAGGCCAACACCCAGTGCAAGCGAGAAAGAGACGATAAAGACTGGATTATCCCAGCCAGCACCTAGCAATACATCAGTGGATAATTTACCTGGGGTTTGTAATAGATAAGCAAATGTTGCTGAATAACCAAGAACCGTCGCAGGGATGGTTGCAAGTGCAGGAATATTTGCCGCAAGACACATTGCGATAACGGTTACAGTAACAATCGCCGCTGCCATTAATGGAAAGCCGAGCATGTTATCAGGTGAAATTGTAGCAATTTCATAAGCTGCATAAGTCGCGACAAATACACCAAAAATACTACAGACTGCTGTGTTTTTAGCAGCGGTCATATCGCCGCCCAAGGCAAAATAAGCTGCCCATGAGATGGTTGCCGCCCATATAAAAAATACGCCAGCCAAAGGGCCAACTGCCAAGAAGGTTGCAAGCCCCGCGATAAGTCCTATGCTAACAGACAGTGCTGAAGGACCATTCATAATAATTTCTCCATTTGTATCACCTCATTTTATGGGTGTATTTGTGGGGAGGTGGAGCCCACAAAATATAAATTTCTAATGTCCATCGCTAGCCAGTCCTTGAAGGACTGATCCGCTTAGACAGCAAAAGGCTTAACAGCCCCAACGTAAGTTAGCTGTATGTACCGGTGCATCCCATAATTCAATCAGCTCATCATCCAGTAAAGTCACCGTAATGGAAATACCTGCCATATCTAAAGCAGTTGTGTAATTACCCACCAAAGAACGCTCAATAATAACGCCACGTTCTTCAAAGTATTGACATGCTTCATCAAATATTAAATACTGTTCCATAGGCGGGGTTGCGCCTAATCCATTGACATGTAGTAGTATTCTTTGGCCTTTTTGTGGCTTTAAGTCGTCATCTATCTTTTTGGCAATAATGGCAACAACTTCTTTTGCAGTACCCAATTTCATGGTTTCAATACCACGCTCACCGTGGATGCCAACCCCCATTTCCATTTCATCTTCTGCAAGCTCAAAGGTAGGTTCGCCCAAAGCAGGGATAGTACAGCTCGTTAATGCAACACCCATAGAGGCTGTGCAATTGACAGTACGGTCACCAATTGCTTTACATGTTGCCAGGTCAGCACCCTTTTCTGCGGCTGCACCTACCATTTTTTCAACAATTAATGTTCCCGCAACACCACGACGACCAATGGGGTGATCTTTCGGTAGAGAAACATCATCGGCAACAATAACGGATTCTGACTCACAATCAGACATCTCTGCACCAATTTCAAAGTTCATCACATCGCCGGCGTAGTTTTTGACGACAAATATGACACCAGCGCCATTGTTAACTTCTTCGGCAGCCATCATCATTTGATCGGGTGTAGGCGAAGTAAACGTTTGTCCTGGACATGCTGCGTCTAACATCCCTTTACCGACAAAGCCCGCGTGCAATGGCTCATGACCAGCACCACCACCTGAAATAACGGCAACTTTATTGGCGGCTACCGGTGCAGTACGAGTGATAAAACAAGGATCAGGATTTAGTTTTA
>DAOVWV010000270.1 GCA_030636485.1 Methyloprofundus sp. | reverse complement strand
CCGCCAGCATTTCATGCGCGATTTTAGACATACGTACTTCCGTATAACGCATTGCCGCAGGTGAATCACCATCCACTGAACCAAAGTTCCCTTGCCCATCGATCATCATATAACGCAAGGAAAACGGTTGTGCCATACGTACAATCGTATCGTATACCGCCGTATCACCATGAGGGTGGTATTTACCTATCACATCCCCCACTACACGCGCTGATTTTTTATAGGCTTTATTCCAGTCATTACCCAGTACGTTCATCGCGTATAAAACACGCCGGTGTACGGGCTTCAACCCATCTCTAACGTCAGGGAGCGCCCGCCCTATAATAACGCTCATTGCGTAATCCAGATACGACTGCTGCATCTCGTCTTCGAGATTAACTAAGGTAATTTCTTTGGCAAATTCTGACATGAATAAGTCTATATAATAAAGTCGCTAATTCTTTAACGACTGACATTGTTCTAAATAACCTGGAGGTTTAAAACCAAATTAACATGAATGTTGATAACCGCTTATTATAGCAATAATTAGGGGATGATGGAGGCGAAAAGTTAAAAACAACGCATAGAATGCAAAAGTTTGCAGAACTCAGCTGCCGGTGGATAATGAGACCTTACATGTAGGCAAGCTTCAGAGAGCACAGGGTTATTTTATCGTATATCCTTTGTGCTCTCCGAGGAGAAAAACTAAATCTCTACTGATTATTTTCTTAAGTCAATTCTCGCTCCTTATTAAAATTACGCAGAAACAAAGCGCTCACTATATATACGCTGCTTATCAACCCCCGCCTCTAGTGCAACATTCGTTGAGGCTTCTACCAGCATAGGAGGCCCACAAAGATAGACATCGATCGCGGAACCCTTTTTCTGTAGATAAGCCTTAAAAGCATCAGCAGGCGTTCCTGTAAAACCTTGCCAGTTATCTTCTGGCTTCCAGACACATATTTCTACCGTTAATTGCGGTAAGCTTTGCTGTAGCGATACAAGTTCTTCCTGGCATAATATTTCAGCTTCATTATTCACTCCTAAAAATAAATGTGTGGGGTGGTCTTCTGCCCATTCAGCCATCCGCCTTAATATTGATAAAAAAGGGGATATTCCTGTCCCTCCCGCAATAAAACAACGTGGATTTAAACTTTGTTTATTAAGCACGAAGGCACCAGATGGCGCATGAACCAAAATATGTTGGCCAATAGAATTTGTTTGTAAAAATTCAGAAAACTGACCGTTAGGCTGCAAACGAATTAAAAACTCCAGACGACCTTCCCAGTTAGCGGTATTAGCCAGGGAGTAGGCACGCATTAAATTTAGACCTGGAATTTCCAGCTCAACAAATTGCCCAGGTTCAAATTCAAATGCCAAACCGACTTCCGGGTCATCCTGTAACTGTAAAACAACGCTTAAAGTGCGTTCAGCTATTTTATCAATGCTTATAATTTCAGCATCCCGGGGTTTATTTAGTGTGTGCTGGATACTGCCTGAATCATAAGGCAAGGTGATATGTAAATCAGTGTCAGGAATCGTGCGGCATAATAAAATACCGCCTTTTGCAGCCGCATCTGCTGATAAAACATCTTTGCTATAACTCTCTAACTGATAATCGCCTGTTTCACAGGTTCCCAGGCAAGCACCGCAGGAACCTGATTTACAACCGAAGGGAGGATAAAGATGCGCCATTTCAGCGGCATCTTGTACATTTTGCTGGTCTTCACAATAAAATTCAAAGTGTTGATTATCCTGTGTGGATAAGGTAATTTTGTGACTCATAGGTTTTCCGGCTTAGAGAAAGAATAAGGTAGTCATTGATACATAAAGTAGGAGGAGCTTTAGCCACGATGTCATAACGACCCACCGTAACCTAAACCCTCTCCTACCTTGTTCCAGAAAAATTAAGCGGCTATTTTTAATGCCGCAGCTAAATCATCCGCTGCAACACCATTCGGTTTAATATCAAATTCTTTAACCAAAATATCCAATACTGCGGGTGTTATGAATGCAGGAAGTGTTGGGCCTAAGTGAATGCCTTTAATGCCCAGCGCCAATAATGCCAATAGCACAGCCACTGCCTTTTGCTCAAACCATGAAATCATGAGTGAAAGTGGTAATTCATTCACTTCACAATCGAATGCATCCGCCAAAGCACTGGCGATTTGAATCGCCGAATAGGCATCATTACATTGACCAATATCAAGCAAACGCGGGATACCACCAATATCACCAAATTCTTGCTCATGGAAACGGTATTTCCCACAACCCAAGGTCATAATCACGCAGTCATCGGGGGTCTGTTCGGCCAATTCAGTGTAATAATTACGCCCCGGTGCAGCACCATCACACCCACCGACTAAAAAGAAATGACGAATATCTCCGCCTTTTACTGCATCAATCACTTTATCAGCAACCCCTAGCACAGCATGACGGCCAAAACCGACCGTAACAGATTTTTCTTCAGCATCCTCTTTAAATCCCGGCAATGCTTTGGCAGCTTGTATGACAGGTGAAAAATCATAATTTTCAATATGCCGTACACCAGGCCAACCTACTGGACCCGCAGTAAAAATACGGCTTCGATATGTCGGCATTGGCTCAATCAAACAATTTGAGGTCATTAAAATAGGCCCAGGGAATGCCGCAAATTCAGTATGTTGATTTTGCCATGCACTGCCGTAGTTACCTACTAGGTGTGGATAGGCACGTAGCTTGGGGTAAGCATGTGCCGGCAGCATTTCACCGTGAGTATAGATATTAATGCCGCTGTCTTTGGTTTGTTCAAGCAGTTCATATAAATCTTTTAAGTCATGCCCACTGACCAATATCGCTTTGCCTTTTACTGGCGTGATACGTGCCTGAGCAGGCTTCTGGGCACCAAAATTTCCAGTATTGGCAGCATCCAGAACCTCCATGACTTTTAAGTTAATCGTACCGACCTCTAAATTACCCGCGAGTAATGCCGATGCATCAGTAGGTTCATCAGCCAGAAAATCCAGTGTTTTTTCGATACCTGCATAGATTTCTTCGTCTTCTCCCCCCAGAACATAGGCGTGATAAGCGTAGGCTGCAACACCCTTTAAACCATACAGCATCATCGCCCTAAGGCCAATGACATCCTCTCCCACGGTCTGGAGGTCTTTATCTATTGCAGCCGATTGTGCCTGTATTTGTAGTGCTGCCTGTGTTTCTGCCGGTTTCCAGATTGCAGAGCCTTGCAATACATCTGGGGTACTCCCTTGCTCTTTAGCAACATCCTCATAAAGTGTTTTAACACGATCACGGTGTTCAACGGCTTGTTGAATTAAAGTAACAAACTTAGGAGCAGAAAAATTAACATTGGTTAAGGTGGTAAATAAACCATAGAGAATAAACGCGTCAGCTGCATTGTCAGTTTTGCCTAATTCGCGTGCACGTCTTGCATATTGAGCAATTCCTTTAATGGCATAAACAAGCAAATCCTGCAAATCTGATGTTGTTTCATCCTTCCCACAAACACCAACAGCTGCAGAACCACAGCCATCTCCATTTTCTGAACGTGTTGTTTGTTCGCATTGATAGCAAAACATGATAATCTCCTCAGTAAATTTTATAATGAAGTGCTAATATAATGACAAAATCTCACACTGTCATTGACTTAAATCAAGTTGTCAAAAATAATGGATATACTACGTCAAAACATACTTTTTTCCGGTTTAGATAAAACCCAGTTTGCGCGTGTTGTTGCTGGCTCCAAGCCAAT
>DAOVWV010000114.1 GCA_030636485.1 Methyloprofundus sp. | reverse complement strand
CCCGGGCATGCAGCATCTAACATACCTTTACCGACAAAACCTGCATGTAGTGGTTCATGCCCAGCCCCGCCACCTGAAATAATTGCAACTTTATTTGCAGCGACAGGTGCCGTACGAGTGATAAAACAAGGATCAGGATTTAGTTTTAGAATATCACTATGTGCCTTGGCAACACCTTTGATGCTTTCGTTAAACAGGTTCTCGATGGTGTTATAAAATTTTTTCATTGTTGTTTTCCTGAAATGGTTATTGTTTTCCTGAAATAAATATTAATGCTCGTGCGTGATTATACTTTAGATAGAAGAAATACATGTAAAAAGTATCATTTATAAGCGTATAGCGCATTATATTGATGGCAAAGTATTTATCTGCTTACGTATAGTCAACACTCGTAGTAAAATGAAGCCTGTATCGTTAGTCGGTTATGAAGTGGCCCTGTTTTATTTTGAGCTAGACTAGAGTAGCGGATTATTGTTATTTTGACTCACCAAAATCTATCAAATATAATTATATGACTAAGCAACCCACATCTTTATTGGATAAATGTCTTTGCTGGTGGAGTACCTGGGTACTGCGTTTTTCGTGGTGGGTCATTCTGCTGTTTATCATTATCTGTGCAGTGAGTCTGGATTATACAATCAATAACTTAGGCGTTAATACAGACACGTCAAAGTTACTCTCTCAAGATCTGCCATTTCAAAAAAACCGTAGTCGCTGGGAACAGGCTTTTCCACAGGATGCTGCAAGTATTCAGCTGGTTGTTGAATCCCCAACGGCTGAGCAAACCAGTAAAGCAGCCAAGCTTTTAGCTGCACGTCTCGCTGACAACAAACAACTGTTTGAGTATGTCTATATTCCTGATGATAATGCTTTTTTACGGCAACAAGGGCTACTCTATCTTGATCTGGAAAAGCTAGATGATTTATCGACTAAGTTAGCCGATGCACAACCCTTTATAGGGCATTTAGCGCAAAACTACCACCTCCAGGGTTTACTGGATATACTGGGTACGGCACTGGAAAATAAGGATGATGACTTGCCGATGAACCTGGGGCCTTTGCTGGAGAAAATTGACCAATCATTGCTTGCGGTGCAGGCAAATCAGCCTCATTATCTATCATGGCAAAAATTACTTGCAGTCAATGAGTCTGAGGATAGAAATACATTGCGTAGCATCGTCAGTGCAAGGCCTATTGCTGACTTTAATAGTCTGAAGCCCGTGGAGCGCTCAATGGATTATGCGCGTAGCATTGTCAATGAAATACATTTACAGGATCCTCAGGTCAATATACGTATCACTGGAAAAATAGCACTGGAAGAAGATGAGATGCGGGTGCTTGCCGAAGATACGGTTTACTCTGGGCTCTTTGCACTTGCGCTGGTTATTGTGGTGCTATTTCTTGGTTTGCGCTCAGTAAAGCTGGTGTTATGTACATTGATCGTATTGATTATGGGGCTTATTCTGACGGCAGGGTTTGCAACCATTGCGGTTGGGCATCTAAATGTTTTATCGGTTGCTTTTGCGATACTGTATATTGGTTTGGGTGTCGATTTTGCCATTCATATCTGTTTGTGTTTCAAGGAGTGCTTTGAACAACACATCAGCAGTGAAGAAGCGATAAAAAAGAGTGTCAAAATCCTGGGGTCTTCGCTGTTTTTATGTGCATTGACGACTTCCATCGGTTTTTTCGCCTTTATCCCAACTGATTATAAAGGGGTTTCCGAACTGGGTCTGATTTCGGGTGGCGGCATGTTTGTGGGCTTGATTGTGTCACTGACCTTATTACCTGCCTTACTCAAGGCATTTTCAATTAAACAGCTTGCGCATACACAAGTGACTCGGCTCCCGGAATGGGTCAGTACTTTTCCTTTTCGCTATGCGAGGAGCATACGCTATATATCCATCTTGCTGGCGATTGCGGCCGCTTTTTCACTTCAATATGTCTATCTGGATTCAAACCCCGTTAATCTTAGAGATCAAAGTAGCGAGTCGGTGCTTGCCTTTAAGGATTTATTGCAATCAAAAGACCGCTCTCCCTTTGTGCTGATCGGTTTAAGTGATTCGCTGGAAAGTGCAGACAAATTGAAGACTCATGTGACACAGTTAGCGACTGTTAACAAAGCGATAAATTTAAAAAGTTTTGTTGCCAAAGATCAAGAGGATAAACTGGAAATCATTGAAGATTTAGGGTTTATTCTTGGGGCTGACCTGGGGAGTTTTGATCGCCCACGGGAACGTGCTGATACCCGCTTAGGCTTACTTGATTTACAAACAAAAATCACAGCTGCATTACTGGGTCCCAGTCATAAGGCCTCTCCTGAGCTTTTGCAAAAACTACAGCAAGACATCAATGGTTTTATCACTTATGCGGATGCAGCTGAACTATCGAGTGAAGTCTATGCGCAATTGGATAACAGTATACTGGGCTTATTTCCGTATACCATGCAGCAGCTGAATGCCGGTATGCAGGCTTACCCCTTTACATTAACGGATATTCCAGCCTATATCAGTAAAAATTGGGTGAGTGAATCAGGTATTTATAAAGTGATTATTGAACCTAAAAATGATCTAAATATTGCCGAGAATCTTTCTGCATTTGCGACGGAAGTACAGAGTATTGATAATTCAGTTACCGGGCTTCCGGTTTCTGATCTGGCAGCCGGTCAGGTGATTACCGAGGTCTTTATACAGGCATTTTCCACGGCCATTATTGTTATTTTTCTGACATTGCTGGTTATTCTCAGAAGCTGGCGTAATACGTTGCTGGTTATCTGGCCTTTGTTACTTGCTGGGTTATTGACCGCTGCCATGAATGTACTTTTAGATAACCCGTTTAATTTTGCCAATATTATTGCGCTGCCTTTATTGATGGGAATGGGGGTTGATAGCGGGATTCATATTATGCACCGTCTGTATGCCGGGGTGAAAGAAAATGAGCACCTATTGCAAACCAGTACCGCGCGAGGCGTGTTTTTTAGTTCATTAACAACATTGCTTAGCTTTACCAGCCTAGCATTTACCAATCATCAAGGGATTGCTAGCATGGGGTTGTTACTGGCGATTGGGATTTCGTTTACACTTATTTGCACCTTGATTGTCTTGCCTGCTTTTAGTCATAAGCGAGTGCCACTTTAGAAGGATATGGATGAAGCAAATAGAAGTATTGGAGATAGCATTTTGAAAATCGTTTTTGTTGCAGATAATGTGGATGGAGAAAAATCGGGCGGGGTAGTTTCTACACGGCGTTTTATTGATTATTTTAAAAAAACCGATGATTTAACGGTGATAAGTACAGGTAAAGAGGACGAAAATAAGGTCGTTTTTCCAGCCTTTTATCTCCCTTTTGCCAAACGACAAATGCAGGAAATGGATTTTTTATTTGCCTGGCCAAACAAGAAAACTCTGACAGAGACGATTAAGAAGGCTGACCTGGTGCATATTCAATTCCCTTTCTTTCTTGGTTATCAGGCTTTAAAAATTGCCCGTAAATTGAATAAACCCGTGGTTTTTGGTTTTCATGTACAGCCAGAAAATCTGATGTGGAATATCGGCCTGAATTATGATTGGCTAAATGCCTTTTTATATCGTTTTTTTATCCGTACTTTCTACAATAAGGCTGACCTGGTCATGTCGCCGAGTGAGTTTGGTAAAAAAATGCTGGAGAAATTTTCCATTCAAGTGCCGGTGGACATTATATCGAATGGCTTGCCTGAGCAATTTAAACCCAGAGAATGTATTAAAGAACCAGAGTTTGAGGATAAGTTTGTTATCTTAATGGTCGGGCGATTGGCCAAGGAAAAGCGTCATGATTTAGTGATGCAGGCCATTAAACAATCTAAATTCAAAGATAAAATTCAGTTGGTTGTCACAGGTCAGGGAGCGTTGCGGGCAGAGTTGATTGATTTAGGCAATACCTTGCCAAATCCGGCATTTTTTGAATATGTCAGTCAGGAAAAATTAATAACATTATTTAATAGTGCAGATTTATTTATTCATGCATCTGAAATTGAATTAGAGGGTATGGCCGTTTTGGAGGCGATAGGCTGTGGCTTGCCTGCCCTTATCAGTGATGCAGAACACAGCGCGTCAGCTCAGTTTGCACTCAATGATGATTTTTTGTTTTCTGCCGGAGACCTTGAAAGTTTAACCACTAAAATGGACTACTGGATAGAACATGAGTCAGAGTTGCGAGCATCAAAGGCAGCCTACCTGGAAAAGGCTCAGGCTTATGCTTTTGATGTCAGTGCGCAGTACGCAAGAGCACTTTACCTAGGGTTGATAAAGCAGCATAAGCGTTAAAACAGAGTGCGTGATATGAGGAAACCTGATGTCTAAATTTTTACCCGGCATTATTTTTGTCCAGTTAGTCACGAGTGGCCTGGTTTTAATGGCTTTTAACTGGTCGCATGATTTTCAGTTGATGATTGTGATTGTTGTTATTACATTGCTTAGTGGTGTTTTGGCGGCTTTCTGGTTTGCCTCCATTGCACGTAATCTCTATATTGATGATCAGGCCACTTTGCTGCAACGCCATGCGCAGGATAGGGAGAGCATGTTAAAGGAGTCCGAGCGTGAAAAGGCGGATGTGATTAAGGAAACATCTGAATTAAGAGAGCAGCATGCGCGTGATCGGGAAAGGATTCTGCTGGATGCAGAACGTGATAAAGCGAATACTGTTGCAGAAAGCTATCGAAAAATTGTCGAAGAAAGCAGAAGAGCACATGCAAAAGCCAATTTCAAGGTGGGGTTGGCCTTTGCGGCTGCCGTTGGGGCAGGGGGAGTGATGATCTTCAGTCAGTTGATTACCGTTGGAGCCATGGTTCTGGTTGCATCAGGAAGTGGCTTGGGTGGCTATATTCTTCGTGCCAGGCACGAGCAGATATCCCGAAAAAAACAGTTGGCGGTGAGTGAGCAGAAGAGGTTGGTTGATTACTCAGGGGACATTGACAGCTAGCACAGCTAAACGGGCGAGTCAGTCGCCCGTTTTTCGGGCTTAGATATACCCATGTTCCCTAAACCACGCCACCGAATCACGGTAGGCTTCTTTAACGGGTGTTGGTTTTAGACCTAGTTCATTAATCGCGCGCGTATGTGTACCAAACTTACCGCAATTTAATAGCCGGATAGAGTGATAGTTAAAGCGAGGGTAGACATGCGGAAAAAACTTGCGTTCTATCCAGTCTTTTATAATCGCAATATTTTGCATCAGTAAGGTAGGGATCACTATTTTAGGTTTGCTGGCACCTGTAAACTCCTCTAGCCAGTCCAGCGTTTCCGCAAGGCTGTGCTGCTCTCCCGTGAGTAAATAACGCTCGCCCACAATACCTTTTTCCATCGCTAATAGATGACCTTGTACGACATCCTGAACAGGTGTAAAGTCAAACCCGCCCTTTACGGAAGCGCGCATTTTTCCCTGGGCAAATTCGATAATGGTTTTGCCTAACAAAGATGGTTTGAAGTCCCAGGGGCCGACGATACCGCTAGGGTTAACGATCACCGCCTGTAGTCCACGCACCACTTCTTTATAAACTTCCAGTTCAGCAAAGGTTTTGGAGATTTCATAATCGGTGGTCATTTCATAAGGACTGACCGCCCATTTTTCATTGGATGCTCCGTCTGGGTTGTTACCCACGGCACCAAAGGAACTACAATGCACGACACGCTTTACTCCCGCACGGCGGCAAGCCTGCATAAAATAGCGTGTGCCCAGAACATTGACATCATAAAGCTCATCACGGTCGCCGTCACGAATACTGACGAAAGCGGCTAGGTGATAGACATAATCACAGCCTTTAACGGCATCAATCAGAGACTGTTCATCTTTTAGATTGCCGTAAGCATGTTCTACATCAAGTCCTTCGACTTCGATATTACTGCTTTCCTTACGCAAAAGAACACGGACTTTTTCGCCCCTATCTAATAATGCGCGCACCAAGTTTGCACCTAAATGCCCCGTGGCACCTGTTACTAATGTTGTCATAAATATAACTTATTCTAGTTCCCACGCT
>DAOVWV010000391.1 GCA_030636485.1 Methyloprofundus sp. | reverse complement strand
TTAACCATGCCGCCTGCCTTTATTAAAACCGTGGCATTGATCAAGCAGACGGCTGCCAAGGTGAATATGGAGCTGGGTGTGCTGGATGATGCAAGGGGCAATGCAATTATTCAGGCTGCAGAACAGATCATTCAAGGTGAGCATGGAGAGCAGTTTCCCATTGATGTTTTTCAGACGGGGTCTGGTACGAGTACCAATATGAATGTCAATGAGGTGCTGGCACATCTTGCAACAGAAATAAACTCTGAACCTGTTGGTGCAAATGATCATGTTAATATGGGGCAAAGCAGTAATGATGTGATTCCTACCGCAATACATATTAGCACGGCGATAGAGTGCCAGCGCCAGTTGTTGCCTGCTCTAGAACACTTGGCGAATACGATTGAAACTAAAGCGATTGAGTGTCGGGGCTTTACCAAAACCGGCCGCACCCATTTAATGGATGCGATGCCGATGACGCTAGAACAAGAGCTTGGCGCATGGGCGTTGCAAATCCGCAATGGGATTGCACGGGTGAACAGTGCTTTACCTAGAGTGCAAAAGCTGGCGCAAGGGGGAACGGCGGTAGGGACAGGGATTAATGCACATCCTGAATTTGCCTTAAGGTTTGCCAATACCATGAGTGATACCACGGATATTGCCTTTAGCCCCAATGATTCTTTTTTTGAAAGCTTAAGCTGTCAAGATGCTATCGTAGAGCTATCTGGGCAGTTAAAGACCATTGCCGTGAGCTTAATGAAAATTGCCAATGATTTGCGCTGGATGAATAGCGGACCTTTAGCAGGCTTAGGAGAGATTGAGTTAACCGCGTTACAGCCGGGTAGCAGCATTATGCCAGGCAAGGTAAATCCGGTCATTCCTGAGGCGACTGCCATGGTCGCTGCGCAGGTCATTGGTAATGATGCAACGATTACCATCGCAGGGCAATCCGGTTCTTTTCAGCTGAATGTGATGCTGCCTGTGATTGCTTATAATATTTTACAGAGCATCGAGATTATTAGCCAGGTCAGTAGGACATTGGCAGATACTGCGATAGCTGATTTCAGTGTACGGAATGATAATTTACAACAGGCATTAACCAGAAACCCGATACTGGTCACCGCATTAAACCCGATTATTGGGTATGCAAAAGCGGCTGAAATAGCTAAGTCAGCTTATAAGCAAGGCCGGCCCATTATTGATGTGGCTGAAGAAATGACGGATATTCCACGCGCAGAATTAGAGGCTATTCTGGAACCCAAGCACTTGGCAGAGGGCGGCGTTAATTAACAGCTTGTAGAGCGGGCTTCGTTCCGCTCTACACATCTCTAAACGGCCGGTGAGCACCTAGGGAGGTTATTGTTCTTCTTCTATAATTTCATCCCCATTGAGTAAGCGGTAAACGGACAAACAACCTGCGCAACAAAATCGCTTTAAGCCCTCGTTAGTCTGCGCATTAAACCCTTCTATTTCTACCGCAAGCCCGCATAGGGCGCATTTAATTATATCTTGATCCATTTATTTTTAGTTCCTTGAAAAACTATGTTTTATTAAACCGGTTGGCATACCACTGCGCAACATAACTGGAAGGTTTGAACCCGCCTGTGCGCAAATAGTGTAAAGTATATTCGTTATTAATCGTCGCCTTTAATAACTGTTTGGCATGGGCAGTGCCACAAAAAAGCAATTGATCACCTTCTTTGATTTTATAGTCTTTAGGCGGCAGGATGGTTTGTTCACTAGCGGACTGAATAACAAATGGCATAAGATCAAGCTCTCGCTCACGATCTCGCGGGTCGGTGATAATATCACCTAACAACACATCAAGACCTTCATCCAGGCACTGAATCACGGCACTGCTTTTCTCGCGGGTGAAATCTATCGTGACCAGCAGTGGCTTGTTGCGCCCTATTTTTTTTCTTAAGGTTTTGATGACCTGTTTGATAACCCTGTCTCGCCCCTCTTCTTTGGCTAGTAAATAACGAAAAAAGTGTTTTAATAAAGGGGCTATCAGCAGTAACAAGATTTTTCTGGCAGTCACCAGAGTGGGCTGCATAATCATATCAGCATCCGCCTTCGCAAAAGCCAATTCATTCTGGTGGCTATTTTGCCTTACCACCGTAAATAAATTTTCATTAACACTGCGTGCATTCAATAATACACTTAAGTTCACACCGTCATCATCAGCGGCAGCCAACAAACCGACTGCATTATCTATCCCTGCTTTCTTGAGTGTTTTAGCATTCGCCCTGCCCACGATATAGGTTTCAACCAGTTCTTCTTTTTTACGTGCATAGGGATCAATAACGGCTGTTTTGACACCATTCATGCTCAAAACACGGTTGGCCTCCATGCCCATGCGCCCATAACCACAAATAATCCAGTCCCCGACGGGGGGATGTACATAAGACTCCAGGTTTGCGTCTTTATCACCGACTAACCAGTTGTTCAATGCATAAAAGGCAGGATTGTTGATGCTGGCATTCAACACCTTGGCGAAGGTTTTAAAAGGGTCAACAATATGTACTTCCCCGCCGAGTGTCGCTAACGTTTCTTCAACATCATCTATTTTTGACAAGGTAAG
>DAOVWV010000304.1 GCA_030636485.1 Methyloprofundus sp. | reverse complement strand
GGATCGCACTTGCGGCCGCCTTATATGCTGCCGTGCTTTTGCTCTCGGGTTTGAAATTAAGGCATCTGTCCGCAAAATAAGCCAGGCAACATAGCACCCTACTTCGCGCGGTCGTGGAGGCCACGCGAAAGTATGGCGTATCATTTTCATTTGATGATGCCCCTGCAAGCGCTCCATTTGTAACATATCATTACCCACTGGCACCTGAACTCTACAAAAAGCCGGCATTCCTGCATGCCGTTAGCAGGAATCTATGCTCAACGTAGATTCCCGATAAACAGACTTCGGGAATGACGACCTTTTCACCTGCATTTACCCGTGAATAATGAGAGGTTACCTCCATTTAAGCCAGCTCATAGAAGTATATACACAATGACAGCGTATAAAATGGCAGCACTATTTATCTCTAGCTTTCTTCCCCCGCCAATAAGCGCTGAATATTGCTCTTATGCCGCCAAATTAAAATAATGGCGATCAAAACAGCCGCATAAACCAGTGCCTGCATTCCCATTATAAAATACACGTAAACAGGCGCAAGTGATGCCGCAACCAATGCCGATAATGAAGAAATTTTAAATAATTTATAAATGCCATACCAGGTTAAAAGCACAGCCAGACCAACCATCCAATTTGCGCCCAATAGAACGCCAAAAGAAGTTGCCACGCCTTTTCCACCGGCAAAACCAAAAAAAATCGGGTACAAATGACCTAAAAAAGCGGCCAACACAACGGCAGACAGAAGCAATGAATCCACATTAAGAAACTGAGCAACCAGTACCGGTATTAAGCCTTTTAACATATCGCCTAGCAAGGTAATTGCCGCCGCTTTTTTTCCCCCAATGCGCATAACATTGGTAGCGCCAGGATTTCCAGATCCTTCTGACCTGGGATCAGACAGCCCCATCAAGCGACACACAATAATCGCACTGGAAATAGAGCCTAATAAATAGGCAGCCGGAACTAACAACCATTCAATCATTTTTTTATCCTATTTTATAAAATTTTGAGTTCACTACTTGTATGATAGGGCTATTTCCCTGATACTTACACTCTCTATTGCGATTATTATAATAACTGGGAGCTTTATGGACATTATTTTTTTAGGTGGCTTGAAAATTGACACCGTTATTGGCATTTATGACTGGGAGCGGGAAATCCGGCAAACAGTCATTCTAGACATAGAAATGGCTCATGACATCAAAAAAGCTGCTGAAACAGATGATATAGAAGATACATTGGATTATAAAGCGGTTTCTCAGGCGGTCATTGATTTTGTCGAAAAAAGTGAGTTTTTTCTGGTCGAAAGACTTGCCGAGGAAATTAATAGCATGATTCGCAAGGACTTCAATGTTCCCTGGGTAAAGCTGACACTGAATAAAAAAGGTGCCATCAGCGGCGCAAGCGATGTCGGCATCATTATTGAACGCGGTGTAAAATAGCAATGCCGCTTTGCTTTATCAGCATAGGCAGCAATATCAATCGAGAGCACAATATTAATTCTGCTCTCAGTGCATTGCAATCTGAATTTGGCCTGCTTAAACACTCCAGTATCTACGAATCTGACTCTGTTGGTTTTGCAGGCGATGCCTTTTACAATTTAGTCAGTGCATTTCACTGTGAGGCAGATGCCTGCGATATAGCCCACCACTTAAAAAATATTGAGGCAGAACACGGCCGGGTACGCAATACAGAAAAGTTCTCGTCCCGTACCCTGGATATTGATCTATTACTGTATGGGCAACAAATTATTCAGACAGAGACACTGAGCATCCCGCATCAGGATATTTTAAATTACGCCTTTGTACTTGAACCTTTAGTCGAAATTGCACCCGATAAGCAACACCCAGTGCACAAGGTAGACTACGCTAAACTATGGTCAGATTTCGATAAAAGCAACCTGCAACAACGTAAGATCCAGCCCCCTCCATTGCAAGCAACCCCATAATCCCATAAAACATCCGTTGAGCACAGGCTTTATGGAAAATACAGAATTGAAGACTCGCTAGGTAAATAAAGTCCTTCCACCATCCACAGTAATTATCTGACCTGTTATATACCCAGCATCATTGATTAAAAAATAAATGGCTTTAGCAATATCCTCAGGACAGCCCGTCCGTTGTAAGGCGACCTTGGCTTGTATTTCCTGCTTTTGTTGCGCACTCATATCATCCTGCTCAGGCCATAAAATGGCTCCTGGTGCGACAGCATTCACCCTTATCTCTGGTGCCAGTTCTTTCGCCAATATTTTTGTTAGTGCTGCTAGGCCTGCTTTGGCAATACTATAGACAGGAAAACCTACCAGGCCACGCTCAGCATGAATATCAACGATATTCACCACACAGCCCTGCCTGCTCTTTAATACCGGTGTCAGCGCCTGAATCAAGAAAAAAGGAGACTTTAAATTACTCCCCAGCAAATCATCCCATTGCGCTTCTGTGACCACTGGCATATCCGTAGCATAAAAAGCGGAGGCATTGTTGATCAAGGCATCAATGCCACCCCAGGCCTGCTTAGCAACGTCAGCTAGTGCCTGCAGCTCTACATTATCATGTAAGTCTGCCTGACACAGGCGCACTGAGCCAGGACGTTGCCTATTAAGCTCATTTGCCAGAACATTGGCTGCTTGCGCAGAAGAACGGTAATGCAGCAGAATATTGTAGCCTTGGGCATGTAAATAGCGCGCACAATGCGCCCCCACCCTCTTGCCCCCCCCCGTGATTAAAATATTTTTAGCGGTCATTGGTAGACTCTACCCTCGTGCTTTAACCAACCGGAAGCGTGATACCCTTTTGGATCTTTATGCGTCCAATGAATAACCCCCCCTTTTGAATTCCATTCATATTCACCATAATATCCGACTCTATCCCCTGTTTGTAAACCACCAATTCTAGGGGCTAAATCAATATTATGAGCTATGAGTACTGTTAGCCCTGCTCCGACCTTGAGAATAAATTTTTGATGCCTAGAACCTTTCAAATCATCGCGTAATACTTTTACAACAACGCCCTCTCCCTGAACCTGAACATCACCCTGTCTATCTTGATAGGCTTGCAGAACACGGGTATTATCCTTACCCTCGGCCTTTTCCGTAGAAGTTTGTTGCAAACCATCCGTTGCAAAACCATTCTGCTGTTGATAAGCCTCAAAGCCTACCAATATGAGAGCGATAATTAAAGTGAGAATTTTTTTCATATTGAGATGACTATTCTGGCTATATATTTAACACGGAGCACCCTACAGACTCTCGTTCCCACGCTCCGCGTGGGAATGCATGGGGCGACGCTCTGCGTCGCGAAACGCTGAGCATTCCTGTATGCATCCCAACGCGAAAAGACTGGAAAAGTATTGCTCATTTGGAGTACAAAAACATGTTTTTGTACCCCTCTCTGCAATTAACTCAAT
>DAOVWV010000277.1 GCA_030636485.1 Methyloprofundus sp. | reverse complement strand
TATCATCAGACTTGGCAAATGCATTGGCGGAGCTAAATAGTAATGTGATACTCGCGGCTAAAATGGATTTTTTTAGTACTCTTGTGTTTAGTTCCATGTGAGTTCCTTTTGTCTATAAAACGATATTGGGTCGATATTGGTTTTAGATTAAATCATGAAAATGCATTAGGTGCACTATTTTCGGAGTAAAAAATAGGCATCCTTAATATAAGCATAAAAGTAGTTTACACTTTTTTCTCGTCATTCCTGCATGACTGGGTAGACTTCGGGAATGACGGGGGTCATTAGACACCTTTCCTAAATAAGGAAAAATTGAGTTGTAGGTCGGGTTAGTCTATTGAGCTCCGCGAAATAGCGTAACCCGACATTTAGGTACTTAGATCGGTGTTTGTTGATACGGATTATGTGGAAACAATACATTAGACATCTTTCCTAAATAATTATGTAACGACCTGAATGTAAGATTCTACAAGGGATTTCGGGAATAGCATGAAAAAACACTTATCAATATAAGGGACTGATATTAATAAGATAAGGTTTATTTAGGAAAGATGTCTATTAAATTCAAAGTGTAAACTGAGCAATGAAGGGTGCCAAAAAATAGCATTTTTCAAAGAACAGTTTGGGGTTAATGATTAGCTGATTTAAATTTTGTCTGCTCTGTCGTTGGTTTTTAAGGTATCTGAATTTAAATCATCTGCTTTCCGTTATAGCGAAAGCACTTTGTATTTCTGCACAAAGGGAGAGCTTAAAAATCAAATGGGAGCTTGTATAGTCTAATCCCCGCCAAAACTAAATGCATAGAAAAAGCTGAGTTTAAACAGGTATAATGGCAAGAATTTTTGCAGGAAAAGCATGAATTTTTAATAACTCTTTTTACCCATAGATAAAAAAGCTGTAATGACAAACAACCCACCCCCCATTGATAATGACTGGTTACAGAATTATAAAGCCAGCTTGCGTTATGATTTACCTGCCAGTATTGTTGTATTTCTATTGGCCATCCCCTTATGTCTGGGTATTGCACTTGCTTCGGGAGCTCCCTTGTTTGCGGGATTGATCGCAGGGATAGTCGGGGGAACCGTCGTCACATTGCTGAGTGAATCAGCCCTAGGGATTAGTGGGCCGTCTGCTGGCTTGGCGGTGATCGTTTTTTCGGCCATTTCGGATCTGGGTTTTGAGGCGGTCTTATTGGCCGTTGTGTTTGCCGGGATTATACAGTTTGTTATTGGTAATCTTGGCGCGGGTGTTATCGGCTACTATTTTCCTTCGGCGGTCATTACCGGAATGCTGTCAGGGATTGGTATTATTATCTTTCTTAAACAGATTCCTCATGCAATAGGGTATGACAAAGATTATGAAGGCGATATGTCGTTTTTTCAGAGTGATGATTACACCACACTGTCAGAGTTAGGGCATATGCTTGATTTTATAGCACCTGGGGCTGTTGTTATCAGTCTGGTGTGTTTGGCGATTATGTTGTTATGGGAAACTCAGTGGATTAAGCAGTACCAGTTCAGACATTGGATACATGGCTCTTTAGTCGTGATTATTGCCGGGATAATATTAAATCAGTTGTTTATATCTGTTTATCCTGAATGGGCATTGAGTGGCAACCACCTGGTCTTGTTACCTGAAGCGGAGACACTCGGCGATATCGTAAATTTATTTACCCTACCGGATTTTAGCCAGGTTAATAACCCAGCCGTTTATTCTGTTGCCATTACTCTGGCTATCGTTGCCAGTCTGGAAACACTATTATGTGTTGAAGCCACCGATAAACTGGATCCCTATAAACGGGTTAGCTCGAACAATTGTGAACTTAGAGCGCAGGGAATCGGTAATATTGTTTCGGGGTTACTCGGTGGCTTACCTATGACACAGTTGATTGTGCGTAGTTCAGCCAATATTCAATCGGGAGCGCGTACTAAAATGTCTGCTTTTATACACGGGATTTTTTTATTGATTGCGGTGTTTTTGATTCCTGACTTAGCGAATAAGATCCCTTTAGCGAGTCTGGCTGCCATTTTAATGCTGGTCGGCTATAGACTGGCTATGCCTTCATTATTTAAAAGCATGTATCAGGTGGGGCCTTATCATTTTATTCCCTTTATTGCGACCATTATTGGTTTGATTTTTTCTGATATGTTGACGGGCATTGGCATTGGGATGGCATTTGCACTGTTTTTTATTTTGCTGGAAAATTTGAAAGTCGGCTTTCAAGTACATCAGCAGGCACAAAGCAATAAAACCATTATTACCTTATCGGAAAATGTTTCATTTCTAAATAAATCCAGTATCTTGCATATACTCAGTGAATTACCGAAAAAAGCCGATGTGGTGATTGATGCCACTTATGCAAAATACATTGATTATGATGTCTATGAAGTGATTCAGAATTTTAAAGTGGATGCAAAACTAAAAAAGACTAAGCTGGTCATCCAGAATTTACGGGGTTTTGGTCTTTTAAAACCTGTGGAGCGTACTTTACCCATTACTCAAGAAGTGCAACAGGCATTAACACCGCAAGAAGTATTAGAGATCTTGAAGTCTGGAAATACCCGTTTTGTGAATAGTCTAAGAGACAAGCGTAACCTGCTAGAGCAGGCCGATGAAACTGTCGCGGGGCAATTTCCCATTGCGATTATCCTTAGCTGTATTGACTCACGCACCGCTGTGGAATTGGTTTTTGATCAGGGGCTGGGTGATGTTTTTAGTGTCAGGGTGGCTGGTAATGTGGTGAACAATGATATTCTGGGCAGTATGGAGTATGCCTGTAAAGTAGCCGGCTCTAAGTTGGTTGTTGTTTTGGGGCATACACACTGTGGTGCTATCAAAGGAGCCTGTGCGGGCGTTGAAATGGGGAATTTGACGGGCTTGCTGGATAAGATTCAACCGGCTGTTGCATCGGTTCAAAAGGGACGGATTGCTAAAAATAGTGCTCCAGACAACTCATTGGAAGAGAAGGTTGCCGAGCGCAACGTGGAGATTATGGTCGAGCAAATCAAGCAAAGAAGTGAGGTATTGGAGGAAATGGATGCCGCTAATGAAATTAGTATAGTCGGGGCAATTTATAATATAGAGACAGGGAAAGTTGAGTTTTATAATTAGGAACGGGAGTTATTGAATTCTCGTTTCTTACTCTGACTCAATAATGCTCAATAATTCAGCAGGTGTATATATAGGTAATGTTGCTTGCTTATAATCCTTGGTATTTCTCGTCACTAAGCCATTCACTTGACTGCACTTTCCTGAAAAATATTGGACAGCATCTTCAAAGTCGGTGAAGCTTGAGTTTATTGACATCGAAAGCACTGTTGAATTAACCTCGGCGATTTGAAACAAGGTTAATAACTTTTGTATTTCAATTCTTGCTATTTCTCGATTTCTTGACTTTGATATAAGGTAATCCAGTGTTGTAATGGTGGTTGCACATAAATAACCATCAATAGTTCTATTTTCTACAGAGCTAACAAGACTAGCTGATAAACCAACAAATGGCACTCTATTTAATAAAACATCAAGAATAATATTTGTATCAAACAATATTTTCAAAGATATTTTTCCTCTAAGTGTTTTTTATAATCTTTTTCCTCAATATTGCTCGTTTCCAAAACGCCAATTAATGACTCGGTAATGGGGGAGGTTGCTGTTTT
>DAOVWV010000080.1 GCA_030636485.1 Methyloprofundus sp. | reverse complement strand
GATATAACCTGGCAGCGATTTGTGCCCACGGGGCCACAAGCCTTTTTACCTTTAACAGGAAATTATGGATCTATCGTCTGGTATAACACACCTGATGAAGTGCGCCGCTTAAAGGCTTTAGCGGATACGGAATTACTGACGGAATTAACGGCAACTTTTCCAGAGTGTTTGGGTAAGGTGAATAAAGTTCTGGGTGTCGCGAGTTTTCCTTTAAAACGGCAACATGCTCAGGAATATGTTAAACAAGGTGTCGCATTGGTTGGTGATGCCGCGCATATGATTAATCCTTTGGCGGGGCAAGGCGTTAATATTGGGTTATTGGATGCGGCAATGCTGGCAGAGGTATTGATTGATGCCAGCAATCAAGGTAAAAATATAGCCGATGTGACAGTGCTCAAGCGTTACGAGCGTCTGCGTCGCAATGAAAACCTGAAAATGATGACCGTCATGGATTTGTTCTACCGGGTTTTTAGTAATCAGATATTACCGATTAAGTTTTTTAGAAATCTGGGTTTAGGTCTTGCCGAACGTATTACACCGTTAAAAAATAAAGTGATGCGCGGTGCGATGGGACTGGAAGGACGATTACCTAAGTTAGCCAAAGGTGAAACGATTATTTCATGAATAATTCGATTGCCTTTCGTACCCTGTTATTTAAAGAAATTCGTCGCTTTACACGTATCTGGCCGCAAACTTTATTGCCCCCCGCAATCACAACATCGCTCTATTTTCTGATTTTTGGTAAGCTGATTGGCGAACGTATCGGTGTTGTCAATGGGGTTAGTTATATGGATTATATTGTGCCTGGGGTGATCCTGATGTCGGTGATCAGTCATTCCTATGCCAATGTCGTGTCTTCCTTTTATTCCACAAAATTTCAGCGGCATATTGAGGAGTTACTGGTCGCGCCTGTGTCTAACTGGGTCATTCTGGCGGGTTATATAGGCGGCGGGGTGACGCGTGGGCTATTGGTCGGTTGTGTGGTGACGGCTATTTCCATGGGGTTTACTGAAATAGCGGTGATTAACTGGTGGGTGACGCTCAGTGTGTTTGTACTAACCGCAGTGCTGTTTTCTCTGGCGGGTTTTATTAATGCCATTTTTGCCGATAGCTTTGATGATATTTCTATTATTCCCAATTTTGTATTAACACCGCTAAGCTATTTAGGCGGTGTATTTTATTCCGTCTCGATGCTACCGGAGATCTGGCAGAAAATCGCTCTGGGCAATCCTATCCTGTATATGATTAATGCGTTTCGTTATGGTCTGATAGGGGTGTCTGATGTCGATGTTTATCTTGCTTTGGGAATAATATCAGGGTTTATTGTGCTGTTAATTATTTTTTGCCTTTTCTTGTTGGCTAAAGGGGTAGGCATTAAGAGTTAAACAGAGCATGAAATAATGTCACTCTTAACTCATGGGTAAGTGAAAGGTTTGCGGACGGCGCTCAAAGACGAGCGGCGCCATCGTGTTATTTAACAGTATTATTTCAGGTTTTATTGAACCCCTTATTCCTGAAATAAAAAACCTTCTGCCAGAATTCAATCCTTCCGTTAATGCGTAAGTCCTATATCATTACAATAAGTGCTTAACAGCCTGGCGCTCGTCTTTTAATTCCTGCTCGGATTCTTTTATACGTGTTTTGCTAAAGGCATCCAGTTCCAGATTTTTCACTATACTCACTTCGCCTGATTTTGATACTTTGACCGGAAAAGAGAAAAACAATCCCGCTTCAACACCATAACTCCCATCAGAGGTAACGGCCATACTAACCCAGTCATTTTCATCGGTACCAAACACCCATGAGCGCATCTGACAAATGGCGGCATTTGCGGCTGAAGCGGCACTTGAGACCCCGCCACGCTCTTTGATAACACTGCCACCGCGATGCTGAACGATAGGAATAAATTCGTTTTCAATCCAGTCATTATCCACTAAAGTCAAAGCATTCAGACCTTTAACGGTCGCATGGGTTAAATCAGGGTATTGTGTTTCAGAATGATTTCCCCAGACAACGATATTTTTGACATGTTTGGAACGTACGCCGCATTTTTTTGCCAGCTGGAAGGTGGCGCGGTTATGATCCAGCATACTCATGGCAGAAAAACACTTGGGGCTTAAGTCGGGGGCATTGCGTTGAGTAATCAGGGCATTGGTGTTTGCGGGATTTCCGGTGATCAGTACTTTAACATTCTGGTGTGCGACTTCATTCAGTGCCTTGCCTTGTTCTGAGAAAATATTGGCATTACATTCCAGTAAGTCTTTGCGCTTCATGCCGGGGCCACGCGGTCTTGCGCCGACTAAAAAGGCGTAATCTACATCTTTGAAAGCGACTCTGGGGTCATCAGTCAGGATCACTTTTTGTAACAGAGGGTAGGCGCAATCATTGAGCTCCATATGCACGCCGTGTAAACGTTCTAAAGCAGGTGTGATTTCTAGTAGTCTTAATATAATAGGCTGATCTGGCCCAAATAACTCGCCAGATGCTAGGCGGAATAGCAGGGAATAACTAATTTGCCCAGCGGCTCCGGTCACTGCTATATCAATGGGTGTTTTCATCTATTATCCTACCTATAAGTTGTGTGTGTTGGCACAGCTAATGTGCGCGAGAGTTTATCAGAGCTACAAATCAGGTTTAACTTTTTATATGGGGTATAATAACGCGATTTTATAATCGTTCAAACGCATTATTGTCACAAAGCTTACAAAACCAATGAAAAAACTGCTTTTCCAATTTGATACCGATACTCATCCTGCATCTTTTGATACTGTCGTAGCCTATGATGGCGGTGCTGATCAGGTCATTGGCCATGGTGGATTGACCCCCGAAAATGTTCGTGCCTTAGTCGAAGGAACTATTTTTACCCGACCGCCTAAAGAGAAGAAAAATACCGCAATCTTTGTGGGGGGAAGTGATATTGTTGCAGGGCAGGCTTTATTTAACGCAGTGCAATCCTATTTTTTTCCAGGCTTTCAGGTGTCTGTGATGCTGGACAGTAATGGTAGCAATACGACAGCGGCTGCGGCTGTTGCCAAGCTGGCTGTGAGTGGTGTGTTACAAGGGAAAAAAGCGGTGGTACTTGCAGGAACTGGGCCAGTCGGTCAGCGTGCGGCGGCTATGCTGGCGCAGGAAGGTGCCGAGGTGACTATCGTATCGCGTAAAATGGCTAATTCTGAAGCGGCCTGTGCAGCGATGCAGGCACGGTTTAATGTGGATGTAACACCCGCAGTTGCAATCGATAGTGATGCGCGTGGTGTGGCGATACAAGAAGCTAATATCGTACTTGCAACGGGGGCGGCAGGGGTTGAATTATTAAGACCTGAGCATTGGCAGAATAATAGTCACCTGGAAATGCTGGCGGATGCAAATGCCACGCCTCCTATCGGTATCGGTGGTACCGATATGATGGATAAAGGCATAGCAAGGCATGGCAAGATAATCTGGGGAGCCATTGGTTTTGGTGCTCTTAAACTTGCACTGCACCGTGCCTGTATTGCCAGATTATTTGAAGATAATAAGCAGGTCTTGGATGCGGAGTTGATTTATAAATTAGCCAAAGAAATGGCGTGATACTCTGCGTTCGGCCTGGCTTTTTCAGGGACGGTATAACAATGCCTTATTATGAAAACAATCCCCGACTTACGTAAGCATGCCGATGCAATTTTTTACGCGGGCATTGCAGCGGCTGATCCTTATCTAGCGGTTAAGCAATGTTTGCAATTTGATGGCAAACAGTTGGTTTGTCTATTGGATTTGGAAAATGAAGCCTTGGTACGTAAAAAGGATTGGCAAAAAATCCACCTTGTTGCTTTTGGTAAAGCGGCATGTGCAATGGTTCGGGCGGCTCAGGAGATTATTCCAGCGCAGCTTTTAGGAAAAGCCATTGCAGTCTGTAACTATGAAAATGTACAGGAAGTTGAGCAGGTTGAGGTTATCGGGGCTGGGCATCCATTACCCGATCAGGCGGGGCTGGTCGCTGCACAGAGAATTATTGATCTGGTTCTACAGGCACAGGCAGGAGAACTGGTTTTAGTGCTTGTTTCGGGCGGCGGATCGGCTCTGATTCCTGCGCCTGTTGCTGCCATCAATTTGGCAGACAAAATAGCGACGACGGATTTATTGCTTGCTTCAGGCGCGACGATTAATGAAATAAATTGTGTGCGTAAACATTTATCGCGTATTAAAGGGGGAGGACTGGCAAAAATGGCAGCTCCTGCGGATATGCATACGTTGATTTTATCTGATGTGCTGGGGGATGAGCTAAGTACTATTGCGAGTGGTCCAACGGTTGCGGATAGTAGCTGCTTTGCAGATGCGCATAAGGTTATTCAGGATAAGGGCTTGTGGGATAGAATTCCTCTCGCTGTACAAAAATATCTGCAACAAGGCTGTCTCGGTGGGGTAAGCGAAACCACAAAGCCGAATGATCCGGTTTTTAGGCAGGGTACACAAATGCTGATTGGCAGTAATGGCATAAGTTTGCTGGCGATGACTCAGGCTGCAAAGCATTTGCATTATATGACGCTTGTTTATGGTGAGCAGTTGGCGGGAGAAGCACGGCAAGTGGCTGAGGAATGGGTGCTGTATGCTAAAAAAATGATGGATAAAGGGCTTGATAAGCCCTATGCCATTCTCGCGGGCGGTGAAACGACGGTGACTATAAAAGGCACTGGCTTAGGTGGGCGCAATCAGGAGATGGCATTGGCTTTTGCCATTGCGGCTAATAAATATCAATTGCAAGCAGAGTGGGTGTTTTTAAGTGGTGGAACGGATGGTCGCGATGGGCCTACAGATGCCGCTGGTGGATTGGTTGATACACAGACGCTAACGCGTATGCATAAGGCACAGATTGAAGCAGAGCCGTATTTAGCCAATAATGATGCCTATCATGCACTACAAATATCTAAAGACTTATTAATAACAGGGGCAACGGGGACAAATGTTGCTGATTTGCAAATTTTGCTTATCCAACCTAATACTAAAATTTCTCAATCAGGAGACCAACATGTTTAAAAAATCCATGTCCATAGCAGGCTTTGATGATGAAATATTTCAAGCTATCGAAGAAGAACGTCAGCGTCAGGAAGATCATATCGAACTGATTGCGTCAGAGAATTATACCAGCCCAAGAGTCATGGAAGCACAAGGTACATTGCTGACAAACAAGTATGCCGAGGGTTATCCTGGTAAACGTTATTATGGTGGCTGTGAATATGTGGATAAAGCAGAACAACTGGCGATAGATCGTGCCAAAGAATTGTTTGGCGCGGACTATGCCAATGTTCAGCCGCATTCAGGTTCACAAGCCAACATGGCTGTTTTTATGGCATTGATTCAACCGGGCGATACCATTTTAGGTTTGAGCCTGGCGGATGGAGGGCATTTAACCCATGGAGCCAAGCCAAATTTCTCGGGCAAAATTTACCATGCAGTACAGTATGGTTTGCACCCTGAAACCGGTGAAATTGATTATGATCAAGTCGAAAAGCTCGCTTTAGAACATAAACCCAAAGTGTTGGTTGCGGGTTTCTCTGCCTATTCGCGTATCTGGGATTGGCAGCGTTTCCGTGATATTGCCGATAAAGTGGGCGCGTATTTATTTGTTGATATGGCGCATGTTGCTGGCTTGGTTGCTGCGGGTTTGTATCCGAATCCAGTGCCGATTGCCGATGTGGTCACCAGTACCACGCATAAATCCTTGCGTGGCCCACGGGGTGGATTGATTTTATGCAAAAGTAACCCTGAATTAGAGAAAAAGTTTAATTCCAATATTTTTCCTGGAATACAGGGTGGTCCTTTAATGCATGTGATTGCAGCCAAAGCAGTGGCCTTTAAAGAGGCAATGCAGCCTGAGTTTATCACTTATCAGGCGCAGGTCATTAAAAATGCTCAGGCAATGGCTAAAGTCTTTATCGATAGAGGTTTTGATGTGGTGTCAGGCGGAACGGATAATCATTTAATGCTGGTGTCATTGATTCCCAAAGGCATTACAGGAAAAGCAGCCGATGCGGCCTTAGGTAAAGCACATATTACCGTGAATAAAAATGCAGTACCGAATGATCCTGAATCACCTTTTGTGACTAGTGGTATTCGTGTCGGTACACCTGCACCCACATCGCGTGGATTTAAAGAAGATCAAGTCACAGAAATTGCCGGCTGGATGTGTGATGTGATGGAGAATATGGATGATGATGCGGTGATTGCGGCAGTACGCGAGAAAGTGACTGTTTTATGTGCGCGCTTTCCGGTGTATGCTGAGTAATTTCACGCCTCTCATTCCCACGCTCCGCGTCGTGGAACGCGGAGCGTTCCTGTATGCATTCCAGCGCGGAGTATTGGAGTAAGATTGCACGTTGTTTGTTTCGTGTTAGGGAGCGCTTAACGTGTCGGATGCGCTACGCTTATCCGACCTATATTTTCATGATTCTTCTTAACTTAATGGCAGTGATGCATCGACTAGAAATTTGGAAATTATTACTTCTTTGAGATAAATATAATGGAAAGTATCGAAATTAAAAATTTTCTAACGATAGATCATGCCCATTTAGAAATAAAAAAAATCAATATTCTAATTGGTGCGCAAGCTCAGGGTAAGAGTGTTATCGCTAAGTTGGTGTATTTTTTTAAACGTTTTTTTCCTGAAATTTTTATAAGGTCGATTAAAACACAGAGCCCTAAAAAAGAGGCCGATAAAAAAAATCAAGTTCAGTTTGAGAAGATTTTTCCACAATATACGTGGGAAGATCAAGAGTTTTCAATTTGTTATCAGTATGAAAATTATAATGTAACAATTATAAATACAAAAGAAAATAGTCAATTTACCTTGCAGTTTCATTATTCTAAGCAATTGTTAGATTATCAGCAGTCATTTACAACTGCATATCAACAGGCTGGGGAAGAGGCAGGGTCAATAAACATTGATAATGGTTTCTTAGAAGTTGATGATGTCATTGATGGTATTTTTGTGCAAAGAGTAGGGTCTGAAATACCTAACTCCATGCTAAGGAATTCATCTGTTTTTATACCAGCGGGACGATCTTTTTTTGCAACTTTACAGAAAAATATTTTTTCATTTCTAGCAAGTGATATCGATATAGATCCACTTATCAGAGAATTTGGTGCTCACTATGAATCAGCAAAACGATTTAATCAGTCAGATGCATTGCATCATTCAAGGCAAAGTGAAATTAATAGCAAAAAAACAGAACGTTTGGTTAATGATGTCGTTAAAGGAGAATAT
>DAOVWV010000130.1 GCA_030636485.1 Methyloprofundus sp. | reverse complement strand
TTTAAAACGAATATGATATAAATTTTGGTTATTGGCATCATAAACAAAACGCATTAACCCACCTAAAGCCTCTTGTTGCCAATGACTATTTTCCTGTATATCCTGATCTAAATCATCATATAGTAACCATATTTTTTGATTTTGAATTTTTAATGATTGGTTAAAATGACTTAGAGCGTCACGACAATAAGCATTTAGTTTTTCATCTGTTGCTAATTCAGTAAGCTTATTAGTATGCTGTATGCTCCAGATTTTATGCTCATCTTTCTTAAAATTATATTCCAAACGACTTAAAAGTGGTTTTAATTTTGCTTTTTTCAATACCTCGCTAAATTCAGAACATGAGCGATAAATACAAATAACCGCATAGGCGCGCCAGAAAGAAAGCCAATCTGTTTGATTGGCTTTTAGTTTTTGTTGAATTTTTGCAAAAATATCTCCAGTAGGTCTAAAGCCATCACTTTCTCCATGAGCAGACAACATTGTAATTGCTTCTAAGCGACCAAGAGATCGTTTTTTTGCATTTTCAATATGCTGAGTAAACAAGGTATAAAGTGTTGACTTCCCAGTACCTTTTCTTCCTCTAATCACCCAAACGGCATCATCCAGACAACGTTCAAAATCCGCTGTTTTTTGAAAAATAGCATCAAAATCAGCATCCAAAATACTTGCAGCATCACGCTCAGGAAAAGATAAAGACCTAACTAAATTTAAACGATTAGAGGGAGTAATAAGTGCATCTGCTTCAGCTACGCTGCTTTTTTCTAATAAATTATTCGTAATAGGGGAGTAATAAGCTAATGCCGTTTCAACAGGAAATTTAGAGCTGCCTGCAATATTAGGGTGATAAGGAATTGAGATAAACTGCTCATCTTTAGTAAGTCCTAATAAAGGCTTAATATTCTTAACTAACTCCTCTCCAATAAGTCCTTCAGGAATGGGTGATAAAATTAACTTAGCCTCTATACCGCCTAGTTCTTTTAATAGTTTCCTAATAAAATATACGCCTTCGGCATTTTGCTTACTAGGATACATTGCAATAAAAGCATCATCAGCTAAGCGTAACAAGGATAAGCCTCCCCATTCATTCAAGCCTGTTCTTGCATCAATCAGCATAATATCAGGCTGAAACTGCTCCCACAGTTCTTGCTCAAACTGATACCAAGGATCATTAGCCTGAGCAAAAAGCTGTGCTGTCGTTAGAACAGATAAGCGTTGAATATAGCGTTGACCTATTTTTCCAGCAGGAACAATAAAAAGAGGGCGATGTGATTCAGCATCTTTAAGGATATAAACAATCCCAGTATCACCACTTAATTTAATTTTAGCTTGATGGTTTTTATCAAAGAAACAGGTTTGCTTTTCCCATAAATAGTCAATTAAACCTTCATCTAGCTCTAAATCCTGGCGTGGTAATAAAGCCTGTATGCCAGGTGCTTCAACATCCATATCAACAATAACTACTCGTTTTCCTGCACGGGTTAATTGAAAGGCGGTTTGAATTAAAGAAGTGGTACGACCGACACCCCCTTTATAAGAGTAAAATACGACTCGTTTTATTGGGTGTTCGGGTTTTGTGACTACTGCTGTTTTTCCTGATGACAATAAACTGACGGCTTCTTGCCATGATGCAGGGAAATTGTTTTCCTTTTCTCGAAGTGTTATACCTCGCTCTTGAGCTTCTTCAGGGGTGTATAGCTCAATAATACCTGTTACTAAGCCTGCATCTTGAATTAATGATTCAATTGGGTGTAATCGTTCTTTTCTCGCCTGGTTTTCAAATTGCTCTGAAATGACAGTCAATAATACAAAACCACCAGCGCCTATATCAAGGTCAAATTGTTGGGAAAATTTTTGAGTTAGCTTGTGGCGTAATTGTTTGGCAGAACTCATAAAATTGCCCCTCTATTTTGCTCTAACCAACCGAGAACATAATTAAAACTTTGTAGCCACTCTTCTGTCGAGTGGTGTGTTTCTGATAAATAACGAAGGCTAATATAATCAGGATAATCCTCCCCTAATGGGTTAATAATTTTGCTTAAATGGTTTAAAAACACACTATCAGTCATCGCTATATTATATAAAACGGACATATTTTGAATAGCCTCCATAAGCTTATGATTAGGGTTTTTTATCGGTTTATCAAATAGAGGATCATTCTGTTTAAGGCTTTTATGCTTCCAAGCTGAAAGTTGATGATATGAAATTAATAACGATTTCAAGTAGCACTCAATAGCAATACCACCTAAGTGAAAAGCAACAATACTATGATTATTTTGAAGGGCTAGTAATGCCAAAGTATCACGTTTTCGTTCTATGTATGCACCAGTAAAATCTTCCATTGATTCCTTATTTAATTGTAATCAGTAAGCTGAGGGGGATAAATAACTATGCTTTCAACATAGGGCATGCTCACTTAATTGAATGAGTACAAATTCTACCGTATTATCCCCAAGCAAGGAAATTGATTTAAAGCTCAGACTTTTTCCACAATCCCTGAGAAGAAAAACATTCCCAGCCCCATTTCAGCCAGTTTAATAAAGAGATGGCCAGCCATAAAGACCAGAGTAGCATCAGTATGCGATAGCTGGTCAGCGGTATGGACACCACGCTTGCAGTCGCCAATATTCCCGGGCTACGATCCTGATACCAGTTTAACCGGAAGGCACTTGAGTTGTTACCAATAATTTGCATATCCGGTGTGCCTAATAATCCATGCTTAACGGCAATAAACAAAATGACAAGAGAACTTACGGTGAGCAATACCAGAATTATTTGTCTTAGATTAAAGGCATTGACATTATCACTGTGCTGGGTTTTTCTTAAGCCTAAAGCCATCAGCCAGGCGACGACCACCAAGGCAGTGACAATGGGGATTTGACTTAGCCCGACTAATAATAAAAACCATTGCCAATGTTTTAACGGGGTTAAATGAGATTTTCCTAGCGCAAAGGCCAATATTGCCAAGACAATAAGCACACCCCAGAATAATACCGCAGGCCCCAGTTGTGGGCCAGTGGTCAACAGTACCCAGCGATCCTGCCCGAGGCTTACCTTTATATGGCTGTTAACACTGGCTATTCCTAAATCAAGTGCTGCTGTTGTCAATACACTGGCTTGTTGTTTGGTCTCATACCAGTTGAGTTGGTAATGTTGCTTACCTGGCTTTATGGGTAAGGTCACTATCTGTTGCTGTTGCCTGATCGGCTGCGTTTTACCATTGATACGTACAGATTCCAGTTGCGCATTTTGAGGCAGCTTGAGGCTATGCTGTGTCCCTTTAGAGCTACGAACATCTAACTCCAGACGTGTTTTCTGACTGCGTTTGCCTGAGGTTATGTGCAGAATGCTTTTATCAATGGTCAGTGTCTGACCTTGTACGGCTTTAGGGCGGGTAATGCTTAAAGTGACCGTTTCGCTTGGCCACGGTTGCCATGAGGGCAGCCAGTTACCCGCTTGATCCTGATGGTGTATTGCGGCAATGCCGGTGCTGTTTATATGCCAGATGGGGCTTATGTCTGCCCGCCATACTTCAGTCCACTGCTTCGTTTCGGGTGCCTGTAGTGTCACAGCTGCGCTTTTTTCTAATAACGATTGCCACTCAATACTGCGCTGATTCGCCGTCATATGAACTAAGGCATAGCCTTTTTCGCTACGTATATTGGCACTGCTAATGGACTCGCCTGTTAATAAAGGCACTTTTAAAGTGACTGCCGTCGCTTCTTGTACAGCACGCACGACACGGGTGCTAATATGCCAGTCTAGCCCTAGATGCAGGGTGCGCTCTATGCGAATAAAAGCGGGTAGCGTGTCTTGATTAAGCGGGGAAAGTTTATTATCTGCCTGCCCGGTACTTTTGATGCGGGTGAAATGTAGTTGATTTTCTACCGTGCCATTCTTTTTCAAGCCTTCAATCGTCCAGCCTTTCACTGTATGAGTCATATAGTGTGGCTTTAAAGGTAAAGGCAGGGTAAAGCTGGCTTGTAAGGGCGCATTGCCACTCAATACAAGCTGATGAATACCCGGCTCCAGATTAAGCCATATTAAACCTTGCTTATCGCGAATAATGGCTTTGGCAGGTGAGTTATCGACTAAAACATTATTGGGCAGCCATTGTTTATATTTTGCAGGCAGAGGAATGGCCACGCGCTTCTGTGCATGCACCTGTAAAGTCAGATTTAAGGTTTTGCTGTTGATGCTAAGTTGCAGCGTTGAAATTTGCGCACAATTAGGCAGGCAATCAGGTGCTTTAAGTAAACGTTGCTTTAATTCCTTTAATAAAGCAGGGCTAGGCATATCAGCATAAGCCGGTGTGAGCGGCAGCATAAATAACATCAATAGACACAGATTGGCTGCCAATGCAGGCATTTTAAATTTAAAGCGTTGATTAATCATCCCTACCACCAGCAAGCCCAGGGTAATAACCACGATAACGCGTAGAAAATTAAGCAATAAGCTTGCGCTCGGGTTTAAGTACCAAAAGCGAATCTGTTGCTGACTATCGACACTGCCATTCCAGGACAAGGGAATGCGCGCCCACTGCCATTGTGGAAGTCCAGGCCCGGTTTGTAAATTGGCATTGGGGTCTATGCGTTTAAATTTAGGCGTAGAGGGTGAATAGTAACTGTCTTTCTCTGCTTTGAGTTTACGCGAGGTTTTGGTCAATCCTGCCAGACTTTCCTCTGCAAGCATAACCGCATCGGTCGCTATAGCCATGCTTTTTGGATGTTGCTGAAATCTGCTGGCCTGCTGCCACGGCTTTTCCAGTTGCGGATAAAGCCCTGTTCTGACCTGATCGACCAAAAAGGGGAGGCAGATAATAAGCAGCACCAAACCACTCAGTAAACGGTAATATTGCATCAAATGCAAAAACTTGCCTTGTGGCAGCACCTTAATCAAAGCAATGGCCGCAAGAATATTCAGCCAGATAAAACGCGGGGCACCGGCTTCATGCCAGATTAAAGCCAGAGTGATCAAGGCAAACAGCCCCCAGTAATTATTCCATAAGCGACTGATCGCGAGTGCTGCAATCAGTACCAGAAATAAATCTAAAAGAGTCCAGCGCGCAATCCAGCTACTGGGCACATTATCGACACCACTGACCCCGAGCAAGTGCCAGCCGGGAGGTAAATGCAACACTGCACTGACCTTGTTAAATTTTTGCTGCCAGCCTGTACTGCTCAGCGAGCGTATGCCCTCTTCTATACGGCTGTCGGCAGTAAGCTGTATACGTCCTTTGCGCAGCTCCACACCCTCGGCTTCATCTGCCGGAGACTGAGTGATCAGCAGTGTCTGTCCATTCATTTTTACATGCCCTAATTGAACCTCATCTAGGCTATCGAGCCGCCAGCCATGAGTGATGCTGCCATTGATCTGGTCTTGTACGGTATAACCCGTACCGGCAAAATCCAGCCATAACTGGCGTGTTAATGATAAGTTGTTGGGTTCAGGTTCGGGGTCACCCCGTCTAATGACTTTAAAGTGCATGCTGTCGCCTTGCTTGAGCATAAAAGCCGGGAGGTTTCTCCAGCGTCGTGGGACATTACTTTGACTAGGATCTATTGCTGTGACACGTTCAATTTCCACGACTCTTTGATATGCCTGTGCAGC